>CBETNY010000001.1:0-30938 GCA_965537275.1 uncultured bacterium
TGAAAAAGAAGTAAATAAAGTATATATTTTCTTACTTTTACCTTAAATCTGTCTTTGCGGGGCAGATTAGAATGGTCTTTGTATTGCGTCATTTTATGATGGCGCTTTTATCTTGCAAAATATATTATTATGACAAATCGTAATACACCTTGTGAACGAAGATGTTTCTCCTGGTCTTTGGTGTCTTTTGTCGTCTTTTCACTTTTTTACTTTGTTGTTTCCTTGCCATCGGTGAGTAATGTGAATCCTGAAGGGATGGCGCGTAATTTGGATGGTAAGATTGATGCTGTTGTTCAGCACAATCAATCCATCTTTAAGCAAATGGAAACCTTAATCAAAGAAGATTCCGCTCATCTTAATTGGTTTTCAGGGTTAAAACGTTTTAACGATTATCATCAAACGGTTTTGCTATCCAAGAATGGGCAGCTTGTGTTTTGGAATCATGCTGATATTCCATTTGATATTAAGAATATTCATGAGCCTTTCTTTCCGGTAATTCGCCAATTTAAGTCCGGATGGTTTTTGATTGATAAAAAAAGTTTTGATAAGTATGATGTTTGGGTTTTGGCCAAATTTCAAAACCAGTTTTCCATTCACAATGCATACCTGGCCAATCATAACACTCCCCTTTTCTCGATGCCATCAAGTATCCATTTTGCTAAGCGGGGGAATCTTTATCTAAAAACATACGATGTTTATTTGCAAATGACCGGCTCTCCGGTGTATCAGTGGCAAAAGGTGGTGAGTATTTTAGTCTTTTTCCTGGCTTATTTTTCACTTTTACTCCTGCTCTACTTTTCCTATAGATGGTTGGCGAAAGGGATTGGCCGGAATAATAATACCGGTTTAGGAATTGCATTCATTTTAGATAGTTTGCTGCTGAGATTCTTAGATTCCGTATTTCAGTTTCCTGCTTTTGTTAAGCAATTTCCTTTATTCCAAACTTCTATTTCAACGATTCCCGGATTTCAAAGTGTTGGAGACCTTATTCTTGATGGGTTTGTACTGTTTTTTGTGCTCATTGGGGTGAATCAAATCTTAAAACCAAAAACACCCCAAAAAAATTATTTGTTTTATTACTTGTCGTTTTTTTCACTGTTAACCTTACTCTTGCCTCTCTTTTTGTATTCTCTTTTAGATGAGGTATTGCTAAACATTGGCTTTAACAATACCGTGAGCTTTGGCTGGATAAATAATATTCTGCTTGGAAAACTGACCCTGATTTTAGCTGGAAATGTGGCCATTTACTATTGGGTGAAATTTATTTCAGATTATTTCAAACGTGGTAATGTTTCTTTGGTTGTTTGGTTGGGGAGTCTTCTTTTAGCCGGGGCATTACTTTATCTTGTCATCGGTTTTGAAACTTTATTGTTCGGGCTTGTCCTTGTATATCTACTATTACTGGTGATCCTCCATTGGATGCTCGATCCGGTGAAAAGCCCTTACCTTTATTTAATTCTTTTATTGGTGATTATTTCATCAGCAGGCTCCATTTTGTTTAACCTTACCGAGAGTGAAATAAAGAATAGTCACCAGCGATTGACTGCCGAATTACTGACTCAGAAAACAGATCCTTATTTGGAATTTAGGTTAAAGCAAATTGAGCCTCAAATACTTAACGATTCCAAATTGCCTGAATTTTTTGCTGAGGATCGTCCTGATAACGAATATCAGTTAAATACTTATTTGAGGACGAATTATTTCAACCGGTATTTTTCAAGTTATTCTGTCCAGTTTACACTTTGCCAACCCGCTCAAAAAATTGCCATTGAGGGCGCTAATCAAATCATGTCGTGTGACCAATATTTTGCATCGCTTGATGTTAAAAAGATTTATAGCCGTCCTTCTTTTCAACTATTATTGGTGAACGGGCTGCAACAAAGTTTGTATTATATTGCTAAGTTCCGGTTTCCATTGCATGGTGAAGAACATGATTCACTAAATATGTATGTCGAATTTTTCAAGGATTTTATTCCAAAAGGACTGGGTTATCCCGAACTTTTGGTCGATGACCAACAAACCAAGTTGCAATTGGCCGGCTATTCCTTTGCGCGTTATTCGGACGGAGTTTTAGATTTTAAGTTCGGCGATTTCCTTTATCCTGTCATGCAGTCCTACTTTAATAAACAAAAAGCAGGTGTCTTTTTCTATCGGGATGGATATAAACATTTGCTTCATAAAGAAGGAAAAAAGGAATACCTGATTATAAGCCGGCCTAAAACCAATCTTTCTCAATACCTCCTTTCGTTTTCGCTTCTATTTCTTTTTTCGGGTTTAACTACGCTTTTGATTATTTTCGTTATTAAAAATAAGCAGATTAAGAGTCTTTTTAATTACAGCTTGCGTACGCGGTTGCAATTAATATTCTTTAGCTCGGTATTGTTTATTTTTATCCTGCTTTCGGTGGTTACGTTGTATTATTTTAATAAAGCCAACCAACAACGGGTTGAATCGGAATTAAAAGAAAAAGCCCACTCTGTTCTCATCGAACTACAACATAAATTTGAAAACTATGGTGATTATGAAGTTGTCGATTCGGCGGTTGTACAGAATTACCTTCAAAAGTTTTCGCTGGTTTTCTTTTCCGATATTAATCTCTATGATTTATCGGGCCGGTTGTTGGCTTCCTCTCGTCCTGAAATTTTTGCAAAAGGTTTACAGTCGGGTTGGATGAATCCACAAGCATTTTATCACATTGTTAAACAGCAACAGTTGTTTTATTTTTCGCATGAGCAAATTGGTAAAATGACCTTTAACTCCACTTATCTGCCTTTTATTTTAAGTGATGGCAGAACGGTCGGGGTGATTAATTTGCCCTATTTTGCAAGGAATACCGAAATACAAAGTTCGTACTATCAAATGATGGCTAATTTGATTAACCTGTTTGTTTTGACCGGTATTATCGGCCTTGTTTTCATGATGTTTTTATCAAGAATATTAACCAAGCCCTTAAAAATACTTCAGGATAAAATTAGGATTGTGAGTATCGACCGGAAAAATGAACGGATTGAATGGAAAGAGAATGATGAGATTGGTCAATTGATTGATTCGTATAACCATATGGTAAGCAAATTGGAGCAAAGTACCGAGTTGTTAAAATCCTCTGAACGAGAAAAGGCCTGGCGCGAAATGGCCCGCCAAATTGCGCATGAAATACGCAACCCATTGACGCCCATGAAGTTAAATGTTCAGTATTTGGAAAAAGCTTATGCTGAAAAGGATCTTAAATTTGGAGAGAAGCTTCATAAAACAAGTCAAAACCTTATCAAACAGATTGATACACTTAACGAGGTAGCCGGTATGTTCAGTGATTTCTCAAAAACCGGGGTGCGTAAAACCCAAAAATCCGACTTAGTTAAAACACTGAACGAATCATTAGCGCTCTTTAAGAAATCTTACGATATCACCTTTGACGTTGTACTTCCCGGTAATGAAGCGATTATGGTCAACGCCTCCGAATCCGATTTGATTCGCATTTTTACCAATATTATCAAAAATGCCATTCAGGCAATGGAGGGAAATTTTTCCAAGCGTATTGAGATAAAACTTGAGAAACAAGCCAATGGTTGGAGTCTTTATATCCGTGATTTTGGTAAAGGCATTTCTAAAGAGCATCGCAAAAACATTTTCAAACCCTATTTTACAACCAAATCGACAGGTACCGGTTTGGGGCTTGCCATTGTTAAAAATATGATGCATGAAATGGGAGGAAGTGTCGATTTTGAATCGTCTGAAGGCGAAGGAACACAGTTTCATTTATTTTTTCCTGTCCATTAGGAATAAACCAATTTTCCGTTTGGAGGGATGACTTTTACAGCCATGAAAAAGTTTAACTTTGGCCCCCGATTATGGCAGTCAATCCATTAAAAAAATTAGCCGGTGAAACCTTAATTTACGGTTTGGGAACCATTGTTCCCAGGTTGTTAAACTATTTGCTGGTTCCTTTCTATACCATTTTTGTTTTTAATAAAAGCCAATATGGCGAAATCACCGAACTCTATGCCTATGTGGCACTTCTGATGGTTTTGTTGACCTATGGTATGGAAACAGCCTTTTTTCGCTATGCCAACCTGTATAAAAATCAGGTAAAAAAGGTTTTTAATACGGCCAGCAGTAGTTTACTGATTACCTCCCTCCTGTTCGTGTTGGTTGTTGTGTTCAACAGAACTACCATTGCTCAATGGATTCACTATGGCGGGCACAGCCAATACATTGTACTTATTGCGCTTATTGTTGCCCTTGATGCTTTTACATCATTGCCATTTGCTTATTTGCGGCTGATGAATAAAGCCGGACTTTTTTCATTCATCCGGGTAGTGAATGTTGTGGTGCATATCGGATTGAATATCGTTTTCTTAATTTTGATTCCGCGAAGCCTGGGAAGTAATTATCCATCGCATATTTTGTATCGGTCAATACCCTTGGTGGGGTGGGTTTTTATCTCTAATCTGGTGGCATCGTTCAGCACATTACTCATGCTTTGGCCGGTATTGAAAGGTTTTCGAATCAGTATTGATAAGGCTATTTTAATAAAATTGTTGCTCTATGGATTGCCCATATTGCTCATTGGTTTTGCGGGAATGATAAATGAAGTATCCGATAAAATTTTGCTACGGTATTTATTGCCTGCTAACGTGGATGCCCGGGCGGTGATTGGTGTTTATGGTGCCAATTATAAGCTGGCTATCCTGATGATGCTGTTTATTCAAATGTTTCGTTATGCCGCCGAACCATTTTTCTTTGCTGAACACAGGAAGAGCGATTCGAAGAAAACATATGCACGTGTAATGACGGTCTTTACTGCTTTTTCATGGTTTATCTTTTTGATGGTTACGCTTTATATTGACGGTTTTAAATATTTTATTGGGAAGAATTTTTGGGCGGGTTTACAAATTGTTCCCATCGTATTGTCAGCCAAACTTTTCCTGGGCTTGTTTTACAATCTTTCGGTTTGGTATAAACTGACCAATAAGACCTTATATGGCGGTTTAATTGCTCTTGCCGGTGCTTTTATCACGATTGGTATGAATGTTTTGTTGATTCCCCGTTATGGCTATGTGGGATCGGCATGGGCCAATTTTTCAGCCTATCTTAGCATGTTAATTCTATCTTATTTCTGGGGTCGTAAAATATTTCCTGTTCCTTATGACATCAAAAAAATAGTATTCCTTTCGGTGTTGGCTGCCTCGCTTTATTTTATTCACCGATTTATTCCTCACATGATGATTCAATGGGAGTTTGTGGTGAGTAGTTTGTTTTTATTGGTTTATACCTTTATTGCCTGGGTTACCATTAGAAAAGAGTTAAAATAACCAAGGTTAATTTTTCCAGTGAAAGGTGTTTAAAAGATGGCGAATATCACCTTTAATAGATTGTATGACCGGTTGTAAGGAGTCGTTATTGGGCGGGACATTAAAATATAATGCACCCCTTAAAAAATGTGTGGAACTATCGGTTAGAATAAACTGATAGGGCGAAGCCACTGCATTGCCTTCAAGATCGTAGGTCATCCCGTAAAGGTGTTTTTTAGGTGAAAACAATAAGCTGTCGTGAATGGCATCCGCTTTGGAGATATGTTTTACTACCAACAACCGCGAATCTTCGAGATATTTCACCAAATTATGTTTTACTTTCTTATAGCTAATGTGAATGCTGGCTTTGTATGCCGGGTAACGGATATTAATCCAGTATTTTTCGTTGGGTGCGTAAGGATCTCCCGTGATTCTTGCGTAAACAGGGTATTCAAACGAATAAGGGAAACTACTGTCGAATACCTGATATTTTTTCGGTGGCATATCAATGCGAAAGTATCCTCTCGGTTTAGGTGTGTAGTGCTGGTTACACGATCCGAAGCCAACAGGCAGCAGCACGATCAATAGCCATTTAATTGTTTTTTTCAGAATCATCTGTGGCAGCTTTGTTGATAGAGATCTTAATTTGATTGATTTTCCGCTCATCGGCGTCCATGATTTCAAAGATAAATTCTTTGTATTTAATTTTTTCTCCAACAGCAGGAATCTTCCCTTTCATTTCGAGGATTAACCCTCCTATTGAATCCGATTCGCCGCGTGAAGCATCAAAATAATCATCTTCTATATTCAGAATCTTACACAAGTCGTTTAATAAAGTCTTTGCATCAAACAGGTAGGTGAATTCGTCCAGTTTTTTATAGTGAAACGCTTCATTCTCCACATCAAATTCGTCGCTAATTTCTCCAACAATCTCCTCTAAGATATCTTCAAGGGTGATGATGCCTGAGGTGCCGCCATATTCGTCAACCACAATGGCCATATGAATTTTTTTTTGTCTGAATTCTTGTAGCAGATCGTTGATTTTTTTGTTTTCGGGTATAAAAAAGGCAGGACGAATAAGGTTTTTCCAATTAAAAGTATTGGGCGAGTCAATCAACGGCAGCAGGTCTTTGATGTATAAAATGCCTTTGACATGATCGAAAGTTTCTTCGTAAACAGGAATACGTGAATAGCCCGATTCAATCACCAGCTCCATCACTTCATCGAAACTCATTTCCGTGTCGATGGCGGTGACATTTACCCGTGAGCGCATCACTTCGCTGGCTTCTTTGTCTCCGAAAGTAGCAATCCCTTTTAAAATTTTCTTTTCTTCATCCGGTGTACTTTCGTTCACCGTCATGTCAATCGCATCGGATAGTTCACTCATGTCAAAATCCACCTTTTTCTTACCCAGTCGTTTGTCGATAAAGGAAGTAGAATTCACGAGTACCATGCTTAATGGTTTAAAAATCACGATTAAAATCTCCAATATGCTGACCATTTTTAGCGTGAAACTAACCGGCTTTTTGTTGGCATAAATTTTAGGGAGAATTTCCCCAAAGACCAGCAGAAAGGATGTAACAATCACAATCTGGACAAGAAAGGTTAATACAGGATTGACGTTTAAATTGAACAACAAACCGGTAAGGTAGCTCGATATCACCACAATGCCCACATTAATAAAATTGTTCGATATTAAAATGGTAGCCAAAAGCGTTTTTGGTTTTTCTCGTAATTTCAATACTTTATTTCCCTGTTTTCCATGGTTCGATTGGAGTTTTTTTAAATCGGCAGGCTGTAACGAGAAAAATGCGGTTTCCGAACCGGAAATTAATCCGGAAAAAAAGAGTAAAAGCAATAAGCTGATGGTGGTAAAAATTGCCTCAGGTGGAAATCCTTTAAAAAAGCCACTCAAAACGATTTGCAAAAGGTGAGGGTCAGGGTCTAAGTCAATTACTTCCAAAACAGTGAATTTCGTTTAACATGGAACTGCAAATGTATAAAGAAATATTGAATTCAATGTTTTTTGTTGTTGGCAGCTTTTTAAATCGATGCAAAAAGTTAAGCAAAAGGGCAATAATAATTAATGCATTGGTTTACAGTCTCTTTTAAGGAAAAAAGCTGCAACCAAACCCATACATAAAAAACCAATGGCTGTAAGGTTTAAAATTTTAAAACCGAAAAGGTCCAGGATTAGGCCTCCCGGAATAGCAAAAAACAATCCCACGGCAATGATGTTGTTATAAATAGCCACATAAGCCGGTCGGTGGTTATCGGGTGCACGCGAGAGCAACAGGTTGTTAAAGGCCAGTCGAAAACCGTCGATGGATGCACCCACTAAGAAAAAAATCACGAAAAACAGAGCATAACTTTTGAAAAACAACAGGCTGGTATAGGCAATGATGTTGAAAACAAACGAAAGAATGATGATTAATTTGTCGTTTCCCTTCGACGAGAGTTTTCCCCATAAAAAGTTGGCCAGCATGGCGCCCGTCATCTGGATACCTGCCATCCAGGCAATTTCTTTCCCCCCGATGGGGTATAAACTTTTTGCCTGCAAAATGATAAAAGGCATCATTAACATAAAACCATACGAAAAAATACGCGTAATAACCTGGATGCGCAATTGCCGGTCGGTTCGTAAAAATAAAATGGCCGAACGAATAAATTTTCCAAAGGTATTGAACGATGATTTCTTTTTGGCTGAAGGACTCTCTTTGAATGGGAGAAAATAAAGGAATCCGATTCCCATAATTAATCCGCTAACCAAAAAAATTACGGCATAATTATACGGGGCTGCTACTTTTTCGAGAATAAAACCTGAAATACCCACCACGCCAATGATAGAAACCAATCCCGACAAAATTTGACGTTGTGAAATAAGCTTACCGCGATATTCTTTGGTAAACATTTTTCCCATCATTTCCTGAAAATAGATGGTTCCGAATCCGGCGCTAAACGAAAAAGTAAAAAGGCTGATTCCAAAGAAAATCAAGGTGAATGTGGGAGAAATATTTCCCAAAAGCAAAATGATGATTCCAATGGAAAACCAAGAGGTAAAGCGCAGGGTGAACACTTTTTTCATTTTAGGTAATACCAGCGCATCGTTGCGTGCGTGAAAAGCGGCATAAAGCTGCATCACGATGGCTCCTCCCCTCAATAGCGAGGTAAATAATCCCACCATGATATTGCTGTTGCTAAAATATTTAACAATTACAGGCAACACAACCGATTGGTCGGCAAGTGCCATTGCCCCGGCCAGTAATACCCCCTGGACAATGACGCGTCTTTTGTTTTCGTTAAGATTGATACGTGGCTCCATGCTTTGCTTTTGTGACCGCAAAAATAGTATAACTTCGGGTTTTTCGGGCAAAGGATGAAAAATGCGTTTGGTCAGGCTGATGAAAAAAAAGAGCAAAAAAAAGCAGCCATTCGGTTTGGCTGCAAAAAAGGCTTAACCTAACTTTTCTTTCACCTTTTCAAGCATGACGCGGGTCATTTTTTGCAAGTCGTATTGAGTTTGTAAACCCCAATCATTTTGAGCAATGCTGTCGTCAATGCTGGCTGGCCAGCTATCGGCAATGGCTTGTCTGAAATCGGGTTTGTAGGTAATTTTAAAATCAGGGATTTCTTCACGGATGGCTTCAGCCAAACCTTTGGGGTCGAATGATATCCCCGCCATATTGTAGGCCGATCGAAGACTCAGTTTATCCGGGTCGGCTTGCATCAGCTTGATGGTATTGGCAATGGCATCATCCATAAACATCATAGGTAGTGCGGTGTCTTCTTTTAAAAAGCATTGATAATGTCTTTTTTTAACTGCTTCAAAGAAAATCTCTACCGCATAATCGGTGGTGCCTCCACCGGGCTCGGTTTTGTAACTGATAAGGCCGGGGTAACGAACGCTTCTGAAATCAACACCATAGCGGTTGTGGTAATATTCACCCCAGCGTTCTCCCGCCAATTTGGAGATGCCATAAACAGTATTGGGTTCCATCACAGTAAGTTGTGGCGTGTTGTGCCGGGGAGTTGTCGGGCCAAATACAGCAATCGAGCTGGGCCAGAAAATTTTCCTGGCATCCGATTGACGTGCTGCTTCAAGTGTATTCATCAAAGCCTTCATGTTGATGTCCCAGGCTTGTAATGGAATTTTCTCGGCATTGCCCGAAAGAACCGCTGCCAGGTTATAGATCTGGGTGATTTTATAGCGAACTAAAAAATGTAAAAGATTTTTGAAATCAAGCACATCCAATATCTGAAAAGGACCACTGTTTCTAATCTCCAATGTGGGTTGTTTTATATCGGTAGCGAATACATGGTCGTTGCCATAAATTTTACGCAACGCCATAACCAATTCAGAACCAATTTGCCCTGAACTTCCGATAACTAAAATATTGTCCATGATTTTTTTGTTGAGTGAATAAGCGCTGCAAAAATAATAAATGAATACGTTGCGCCTGCTTTTCCCCCGATTTCTTTGAAATATAGAATTATTCCAACGAAGTGCCTGCCGATTGTCCCTGAATTTTTCATCACAATGAAGAGGATGCGTCTTAAGTTTTGACGGAGCCTGGTGCGAACGGGCTTCAAAAAGGTTTTAGAACCATTGGGCAAAGTGTTGTTTTAATCCGCTCTCTCCTACCCTATTTTAAAGATTTTTGTCAGGAATGTGCACAGGTTTACTAATTTTGCAGCCTAAAACATTGTTATGGAAAACAAATTAACCATCTACAACACCTTAACAAGAAAAAAAGAGGTCTTTGAGCCCATTAATCCACCGCATGTCGGAATGTATGTGTGTGGCCCCACGGTATATGGCGATGCCCATTTGGGGCATGCCCGTTCGGGAATAAATTTTGACATTCTTTTTCGTTATCTGAAATACCTGGGGTATAAAGTGCGGTATGTTCGTAATATTACCGATGTGGGTCACCTTGAAAATGATGCGGATTCGGGAGAGGATAAAATTCAGAAAAAAGCAAGACTTGACCAGCTGGAACCCATGGAGGTGGTGAAATATTTTACCGATCGCTACCATCAAAATATGGATCAGTTGAACAACCTTCATCCCAGTATTGAGCCCACTGCCTCCGGTCATATTATTGAGCAGATTGAGCTGGTGAAGAAAATTCTGGAAAATGGTTATGCCTACGAATCAGAAGGTTCTCTCTATTTTGATGTGGAAAAATACAACCATGATTATCAATATGGGAAACTGTCGGGACGGCGTATCGAAGAGCTTTTGCAAAACACACGCGAATTGGCCGGGCAGGAAGAGAAAAAGAATGCTTTTGATTTTGCCCTGTGGAAAAAAGCCGATCCCAAACACATCATGCATTGGCCTTCACCCTGGAGCGAAGGCTATCCGGGTTGGCACCTCGAATGCTCGGCCATGGGAAAAAAATACCTGGGTGAAACGTTTGATATTCACGGAGGCGGTATGGATTTGCTGTTTCCTCATCACGAATCGGAAATTGCACAAGCCAATGCTGCCATGGGCCATGATCCGGTAAAATATTGGATGCACAATAATATGATTACGGTAAACGGCCAGAAAATGGGTAAATCATTAAATAATTTCATTACCCTTAACGAGTTCTTTACCGGTCAGCACAGCGCCCTCGATCAGGCCTACAAACCCATGACCATCCGCTTTTTTATCCTGCAGGCGCACTACCGCAGTACCCTCGATTTTTCGACCGATGCCCTGAAAGCCGCCGAAAAAGGGATGCATAAACTGTTCGAAGCCTATCACCTGCTTGAAAATCTTAAACCGTCAAAAACCTCTTCGATAGAGATCAAATCCTTCGAAAACAAATGTTTTGAGGCCATGAATGACGACCTGAATACTCCCATGGTGATTGCACAGTTGTTTGAGTTGGCCAAAGCCATTAATCTGGTAAACAGCGGCCGTGAATCGCTCACTCAAAATGATATTGAGCAAGCCAAAGCGTTGATGAAACTCTTTTTATTTGATTTGTTAGGTTTAAAGGACGAAAAACAAGAAGACGATTCGGAGTTAATCGATTATTTGATGGGTACCCTCTTAAAAATAAGACAGGAGGCCAAAGAAAAGAAAGATTATGCTACTGCCGATATGATTCGCAACGAGTTGGCCAAATTGAAGATTCAAATTAAAGACACCAAGGAAGGGGCGAAGTGGAGCTATTTATAATAAGAGGTCTATAAGTTTGGAGTGCCTGAAGTAAAAGCCAAAATGCAGGGATAACAAATCAAAATTTTGCACAGCGTTGCGTTTACGCCCGAATGGTTTTCGCGAAGTCGCACAAAGAGGTTTACAAACCAAACTTTAGGCACTCCAAACTTTAGGCACTCCAAACTCCAAATTCCAAACTCACTTCACCAAATGCTCTAACCCCAGCTCTTTGATACTTATTTCACGCATTTCAACTTTCCTGATTTTTCCGGTAACGGTTTTTGGAAAATCGTCAACGAATTTAAAATATTTCGGGATTTTATAATGCGCAATGGTGCCCTCACAATATTTAATAAGCTCTTTTGAGGTTACTTTTGCATTGTCAAGAACCTTAACCCAAGCCATCACAGCCTCTCCGTATTTTTCATCAGGAACGCCAATGACTTCAACAGTATTGATTTTTGGATGTGACATTAAATAGGTTTCAACTTCTTTGGGATAAACGTTTTCACCTCCGCGAATAATCATATCTTTTATTCTTCCGACAATGTCGATATATCCTTCTTCATCAATGGTGGCCAGGTCGCCTGTATGCATCCATCGTGCACTGTCAATAGCCTGTCGGGTTTTCTCTTCTTCGTTCCAATAGCCCAGCATCACGCTGTAACCACGAGTACAAAGTTCTCCTTTTTCACCTCTTTTAACCACCAATCCGGTTTCGGGATCAATAATTTTAACTTCCTGATGAGGATGTACCTGTCCCACGGTGCTTACCCGTTTTTCAAAAGGGGTATCCGAGGTGGTTTGGGTGCTTACCGGACTGGTTTCGGTCATTCCATAGGCTATTTGCAGATCGTCCATTTGCATGATCTCCTGCACTTTTTTCATGAGGCTAACCGGGCAAATGGCTCCGGCCATAATCCCTCCACGCAAACTGGTCACATCATATTTTTTTATTTTGGGATGTTCAAGTTCTGCGTAAAACATGGTAGGAACGCCGTATAAAATGGTGGCTTTCTCTTTGTCTGTGGTTCGAATTACCGCTTCGGGATCAAAACTTCGACTGGCATAAATAGCTGTGGCACCATGTGAAAGACATCCCAGGTTTCCCATCACCATACCAAAACAATGATATAAAGGTACGGGAATGATCATACGGTCTTTTTCCGTCAAATGCAGCGATTCGGTTACAAAATAACCGTTGTTCAGAATGTTATGGTGGCTTAATGTGGCTCCTTTTGGAAAGCCGGTGGTGCCGCTGGTATATTGAATGTTTATGGGCTGATCGAACGTGAGTGTTTTTGCAATTTCATCCAACACGCCCTGATCCTGATCTTTTGCCTTTTCAAGCACTTCTTTCCAGGTGAACATGCCGGGGTCGGGTTTCTTTTTGAGTGTAATAATCGTGGTAAGCGAGGGCGATTTCGTACATTTCAGTTGTCCGGGTTTGCTATATTTCAGGTGGGGAACTAGTTCGTTAATCATGGCCGAATAATCTGAATGTTCGGTTTTTTCATCGGCCACCAAAAACTTGCATCCCGATTGTTTTAATACGTATTCCAATTCGCTTGTTCGATAACTTGGGTTGATGTTTACCAGGATAGCTCCCAACTTAGCGGTAGCGTATTGTAATACCATCCATTCTGCACAGTTCAGGGCCCAAATTCCAATACGATCGCCTTTTTCTAGTCCGAGGGCATGTAAGCCCAGGGCACAGGTGTCAACTTGCTCCTTAAGTTGTGAATAACTCCATCTGATGTTTTGATGAACGACGATTAAGGCCTCATTTTGTGGAAAGCGTGCGGCGGTTTCGTCAAACATTTCTCCAATGGTTTTTCCTAATAAGGGAACCCGGCTGGTTCCGCTCACATAACTCATTTGTTTTGACATAAGCAAACTGTTTTTGCCTGTGTTGTCACAGACAGGTGAATAAATATGCTTCCCGAAGGAGGCGGTAAAAGTCTAAGTTTTTGATAAGCGGTGAGTGTCCAATTCAAAACGGTGGCCGTAAATGTAAAAAAAAATCAAAAGCGTCCAAATGTTTTGTGATAAAATAACAAAGAAACGGATGGCTGGCATTCTGAAACTTATACCTTTTGGCCCGGCGATAGGCTTGGGCTATCCTTAAAAAGTTTGCTTCTGTGTTTTTCTATCAGTGAAAAACCGTACTTTTACCCCTTAAAAGAAATTTTCATGGAGAAGCGCTGGACATTAAAAAAAGAGCCTGATAGTCAGGTGGTTGATGCTTTAACCAAAGCGTTAAACATCAATCCCAAACTGGTTAGTCTGCTTGTTCAGCGTGGTGTCCGTACCTTTGAGGAGGCGCGCTCTTTTTTCAGGCCAAAGCTCGAAGAGTTGCACGATCCTTTTTTGATGAAAGATATGGACAAAGCGGTAGCCCGCATTAACGAAGCGGTTGAGAAGAACCAAAGTATCATGGTTTATGGTGATTACGATGTGGATGGTACCACCGCTGTATCGTTGGTTTATTCTTTCCTGAAAATTTTCCATAAAAAAGTTGAATTTTATATTCCGGATCGGTATGCCGAAGGATATGGCATTTCATACAAAGGAATCGATACGGCTGCCGAACATCATGTAAGTTTGATTATTGCCCTCGATTGCGGTATTAAAGCCATTGATAAAGTACGTTATGCCACCGAAAAGGGAATTGATTTTATCATTGGCGATCATCACCGCCCGGGAGATGAAATTCCTGCTGCCGTGGCTGTGTTAGATCCCAAACGTAACGATTGTCCCTATCCGTTTAAAGAATTATCGGGAGCAGGGGTGGGGTTTAAGCTTACACAGGCCTTGGCCATCAACCGTAAAATCCCCATGAAAAAAGTCTATGACGGGCTCGATTTGTTGGCCGTGAGTATCGCTGCCGACATTGTCCCTATTATCGGCGAAAACCGAATCATTGCCTACTACGGTCTGAAACAAATAAACGAAAATCCTCGCCCCGGATTGGCTTCTCTTTTGCGTACTTGCGGTTTTGAACATAAAAAAGAAGTGGGTAAAGATAAAAGGGTCTTTTCAAGGGAAATCAATATTAACGACCTGGTCTTTGTCGTTGGCCCGCGAATCAATGCAGCCGGCCGCATTAAAGATGCCACCGATTCGGTTCGACTGCTCATCAGTAGTAACGACGATTATGCCGAGAAACTCGGTGATGCCATTAATGAGTTAAACAATACCCGTCGCGATTTGGATGCCGGGATTACTCACGAGGCTATCGACATGATTAACAACAGTGAAAAACTACAGCAAAAAAAAACCACCGTACTCTATAAACCCGATTGGCATAAAGGCGTAATTGGTATTGTGGCTTCCCGGTTGATTGAACATTTTTATAAACCCACCATTGTTCTTACCTTTTCGGATGGTTTAATTACCGGCTCGGCACGTTCCATTAAAGGGTTCGATATATATGATGCCATCGATGCCTGTAGTGATTTGCTCGAACACTTTGGCGGTCATACTTATGCCGCCGGAATGGCATTGAAACCCGAAAATCTGGATGCGTTCTTAACCCGGTTTGAAAACTATGCCCAGGAAAAGCTAACCGATGAGATGATGTCCCCCGAAATAGAAATCGATGAGGAACTCTTTTTTAGCGATATTAACAGCCGGTTTTACCGGATATTAAAACAGTTTGCTCCCTTTGGTCCCGGCAATATGTCTCCTTTGTTTGTTTCGCACAACGTTATCGATACGGGATTTGCCAAGCTTGTGGGTAAAAACGGAGACCAAAAACATTTAAAACTGGAAGTGGTGCATAAAAATCATTCTGGAAATCCCATTAAAGCCATTGCCTTTAATATGGGAAACTTTTGGGAACCCATTCACCAGGGCAAAAGCTTTAGTCTTTGTTATCACATTGACGAAAATACCTGGCAAGGAAATACCACCATCCAACTCAGGGTGAAAGACATTAAACTGGAATCTTAAATTTCAGGGTACAACTGTTTATCGACAGTCTTAGAAATCAAACCGCTTCATTTTTAGGGCAATGATTATCAGCAGGGTGCCGATAAGCAGCGCAAGTATTCCGCTTAGCACCAATAAAAAGGCGGCAGCCTCGAAGGGATTAAAAAATAAAATTAAGCCAAAAATCAAACTCACAACCCCATTCACCAGTAAAGTGTTTTTACTGCTGAGTTCCGGATTGATTTTGAAAGCAAAGAATAGCTGCCCGGCCCCAATCAAGAGCGCCCAACTTCCAATAACAATGACAAATACTTCCAGTGAAGTTTTTGTGTAAAAAGTAAACAAAACGCCAATGGCCAGAATGATGATGCTTTCAATCAAATCGAGGGCATAAGGTAAATCGTTTTTAATGTTCAAGATCACACCCACCAGCATACTGATTCCCAACAATAAAATCACAATTCCGAAATAAGTCACCAGCGTAAGCAAAAGGGTTCCGGGAATAAATAGCGCCATGACTCCAAATAAGATGGCAATAATTCCATTGACGGCCAGAAGGCTCCAATTGTTAAAAAGACGTGTTTCCATTTGTCCGGATTTTTGTCCAAAGATAACATTTTTAAATCTTCTATCAGGTTTCTGTTTGTAAAAATGAAAGCAGCAATTGAAGCCGCAAAAGTTGTTCGTATGCGTAATTTATAATAATTCAAAATATCAACAATTGGGTGGTCCGTTTATCTTTCCGGGTGTTGTGATTAACTAACAAAACCGTTTGACTATCAGGCGATATAAACCTGTTTGTGTCCATTGTGAAATTTGTTGTTAACTAATTAACATGCAGTGAATTATTCATATCAAATATAAATTAGCGGAGCACATATACTGGGTACTGAATATTTACTGTTCTTTTCAATACTTTTGTCGCGTATTTTAATGAGTAATCATACAAAAACGTACGTTATGAACTTATCGGTCAATTATTTAGGTTTAAAATTAAAAAGTCCGGTGGTGGTTGGAAGTTCCAGTCTTACCACCTCGATTGCCAACCTGAAAAAGATAGAAAACAGCGGTGCCGGGGCTGTGGTTTTAAAATCCATCTTTGAAGAAGAAATTTACAACGAATATCGGAGCATTCTTGAAAAGGAAAAAGATCAGGAATTTCCGGATGTTCGTTTTTTAGATTATTACGATTATAAAATCAAGGAAGATAATGTTAAGAAATACCTCGACTTAATCAAAACAGCCAAAAGCACGGTCAATATTCCTGTTATTGCCAGCATCAACTGTGTGAGTTCGTGGGAATGGAATTTCTTTGCTAAGAAGTTGGAAGAGGCAGGAGCCGATGCCATCGAATTAAACATGTTTATTCTTCCTTCCGATTTTACCAAAACGGCAGACGAAATTGAGCAGACCTATTTGAATATTATTGCTAAAATTAAGGAAGCGGTAAAAATTCCGATTGCTGTAAAATTGAGTTATTATTTTGCCGATTTGGCCTCGTTTGTAAAAAGGGTTTCCGAAAGTGGTGTGGATGGCGTGGTATTGTTCAACCGTTTCTTCCACCCCGATTTTGACATTGAAAATTTCAAAATTGTTCCTTCAAACGTATTAAGCCGCTCTTCCGACTTAGCCATCTCTTTACGCTGGATGTCGATTTTATCGGGTCGTATGGGATGCGATTTAATCGCTTCCACAGGGGTGCACGACGGTGCTTCGGTAATTAAAGAAATTTTAGCGGGAGCCAATGCCGTACAAGTGGTTTCTTCCTTATACAAGAACGGAATTGAGTCTATCTCGGATATGATTGAAGAGGTAAAAGTTTGGATGGAAAAACATGGCTTTGAAAGCCTGGACGATTTTCGTGGCAAAATGAGCCAGGTCAACAGTCCCAATCCGGCAGAATACGAAAGAGTTCAGTTTATGCGCTATTTCGAAAGTAAAAAATACGATTTGGATTAATTATAAAAAAATGCTTTATGCAAAATCTAAGTTTTAGTAGTAAACTGGCCCGTTTTATCATCAGTTGGATTTTTCTGATGCTTGTATGGATTGCTTTCACAAGCACTTTTGCAAGTCAGGAACTGATGATTGGTGTATTAACCAGCGGCCTGATTGCATTGTTAAGTGTTCCTTTGTTTACCTGTTGCGACCTGTCAATATTTAATCCTGTCAAAATTGGATATATGATTTGGTACGTCATTGTGTTTTTAGTTGCTTTGGTTCAATCCAATTTGGATGTTGCCCGCCGTGTGGTGAGCCCTTCGTTACCCATTAATCCCGGGATTGTGAAGTTCAAAACCAAACTGAAAAGCGATTATTCAAAAATGGTACTGGCCAACAGCATTACCTTGACCCCCGGAACACTTACCATTGATATTATTGGTGATACGTTTTATATTCATTGGATTGATGTGCAAACAACCGATCCGGAGAAAGCGTTTACAGAAATTGCCGAGTCTTTTGAAAAAATCTTATTAAAAATCTTTTAATCATGATTTATATATTTTACATCGCGCTTTCGTTTATGGCTGTGGGCATGATCTTTTCATTTGTACGATTTGTTAAAGGCCCAACCGCAGGCGATCGTACAGTTGCCCTGGATACACTCACCACCATCGGTGTGGCTGCCATGGTGTTGTTGGGATACATGTTTCAACGTTTTATTTATGTTGACGTCGCATTGGTTTATGCCGTATTGGGTTTTATCGGTGTGATTGTCATCGCAAGATATTTGGAGGGAGCCTTATGAGTATTATGGAAATTATCGGAGGCATTTTAATTCTGATTGGAAGCATCTTTTTGTTTTTAGGTGCTTTGGGAATTTATCGTATGCCCGACGTTTATAACCGTCTTCAGGCCGGTACCAAAGCCACCACTTTAGGGGCAATGAGTTTAATTTTAGGTGTGGGGTTCCTGGAAACCTCATGGATGATGAAAGCCTTGATTTTAATCATCTTTATTGCTTATTCAAACCCCATTAGTTCGCACGCTTTGGCAAGAGCCATGTATAAACGAGGAAAATATCCTTTGATTTATAATGAAGACAAGGCCTCGTACGATGCCTACCGCGAAGTGGTTGAACCTAAAAAAGAGGAGGGTCGGTTATGATTTATTTTATTTTAATCGCAGTGCTGTTTGTGCTCATTATTGCAGCCGCTGTGTATGCCGTTAGACAAAAGGATTTGTTGTATGCAACCATTGCTACCGGTATTATCAGTCTGATTTTATCAATTCTCTTTTTCTTGCTTCAGGCTCCTGACGTTGCTTTAACCGAAGCAGCCATCGGAGTTGCTTTAACGACCATCATTTTTGTGATCACCGTGCGCAACACGGTACGTATGGAAGAAGAGGGGCAGAGTAAAGAAAAATTTAAATCCGCAGTAAAATGAAGAAATTTGTAGTCATACTATTACTCGCCGTTGTGGGTTACTATACCGCCGATACCTTTTTTGGTATTGGTTTTGGATCACCCCACTTTGTAGACGGAGTGAAAGCGGTAAAGGATGTGTATATCACCCAAACCGTTCAAAGTTTAAAAGTTTCCAATGCGGTAACGAGTATCGTGGTGAATTTCAGGGGATTTGATACCCTGGGTGAGGTTACCGTACTCTTTTTAGCTGTCACGGTTTTGGGAAGTATTTTATATAAAAAGAGACATAGTGTCGGTGAACGGTCTGTTTTGTTTTCGGCCAGTAGTGTGGTCACTGCCGGTTCAAAACTCCTTTTTCCTGCCATTCTGCTTTTGGGTGCCTATGTATTCATTCATGGTCATTTATCTCCGGGTGGTGGTTTCCAGGGAGGCGTCATTATCGCAACGGGTTTCTTGTTGATGTTGTTGGCGTACGAAAACTTCTCTGTAGGACATAGCGTGCTTTCAGTAGTCGAGTCGCTTGCCGGAATTACTTTTGCAGGAGTCGGTTTGCTGGGATTTATGAATGGTGGAACCTTTTTGCAGAACTTCCTGCCTACCGGCATCTTAAACGACTTGTTTAGTGGTGGAATTATCCCCATCATCTATATTGCAGTAGGTTTTAAAGTGGCCGCCGAGCTTACCGGTGTTATTTATACGGTTTTACACGAAAAAGGATAATGCAATGAACGACTCATTATTTAGTTTATTAGATTACGGGGTTTACGGAACAGCCATCCTATTAATGTTAATAGGCCTGTATGGTGCCCTGGTAAAAAAATCTTTGTTAAAGATTGTTATCGGCCTGTCAATTGTCGACTCAGGTCTTAACCTGTTAATTGTAACCCTTGGCTATTATAAAGGGGGAACAGCCCCTATTTTCTCGCCTGCGTATCTGAAACATCCAACTTTGATGGTTGACCCGGTTCCGCAAGCGTTGGTGCTCACTGCCATTGTCATTGGTTTCGGTGTAACCGCAGTGGCTTTAGCCTTGGTTATTCGCCTATACAGACATCACGGTACTTTAAATATTGATGAAATAAAGAATTTAAAATGGTAGGAACTCCGGTATTATTTGTAGCGATTCCTTTGCTGGCGGCATTTTTGATTCCGTTGCTGGGAATGATTTGGAAAGAACTGGTCAGAATTGTACCGGGCTTAGTGCTCGCCTATTTACTGGTTTTGGCCGTCAATTTATTTAATCATGTATTAACTTTTGGACCCATTATTGAAGTGATTGCCGGTTGGGGACCACCCATCGGTATTAACTTGGTCTTTAGTCCGTTTTCCGGATTTTTGGTTACCTTAATGGTCTTCCTTGGCTTGCTGGTTTGGGCTTATAGTTACCGTTTCAAAAGAAATGTGGACTACGAACCGGCCCAGAAATACTTTATTATGCTGATGATGCTTATCACCGGTTCGGTGGGTATGACCCTTACCGGTGACATTTTCAACATGTTTGTGTTTATCGAAATCACGAGTATTTCCGCTTACGGATTGACCTCTTTCTATAAAGGACGGAATGGTGCTGAGGCTTCGTTTAAATATATTATGTTGGGTTCGTTGGCCTCCACTTTCTTGTTGCTGGCCATCATGATTATTTATTCGCAGTTGGGTACTTTAAATATGGCTGACATTGCCAGCAAGATGCACCTCATGAAGCCGGGATATAAAATCACATCCCTTATCTTCTTTATGACTGCCCTGGGGATCGAAGCCGAAATTTTCCCGCTGAACGGATGGGCTCCCGATGCTTATTCTGAAGCCCCCGGCCCGGTAGGCGCTGCCTTCGCCGGTATTGTGGTAAAAGCAGCGGTTTATGCCATTATCCGTATAATTTATACCCTTTTCGACCTGTCGGGCGCTTACGAGTTCCTGATTATTATTGGTATGCTTACCTTGATTATTGCAGAAACCGCCGCCATCCGTCAGGAAAAATTGAAAAGGATGTTGGCTTACTCAAGTATTGGTCAAATGGGCCTGGTGATGGTGGCTTTTGGATTTGGAACCGAAGAAGGCGTTTTTGCTGCCCTGTTCCTGATGTTTAACCATGCTATTATCAAATCTTTGCTGTTCTTCTCGGGGAGCTATCTGGTTTACAATTCACAGAAGAAAGAGATTAGTGAGGTAAACGGAATGGCTAAGCATCTTCCCATTACGTCACTCTTGTTTGCACTGGGGGCCTTTGCCATTGTCGGATTACCTCCTTTTGCCGGATTTTGGAGTAAACTTTCGGTGCTGACTGCTGCTGCTGATAGCAACATGCTGCTTATCCTTGCTTTGGTCTTGATGGTAAGTGTGGTTGAGCTGGTGTACTATTTGCGTGTGGTCAACCGGATTTATTTCTTTAAAAAGGAAGATGCTGTAGAACCCAAAAGGCCAACCTTTAATGCGTTGATTGTGATGATTACCCTGGGTGCCATTATTTTGTTGGTCGGTTTTTATCCTGATTCTGTCACTGGTTTTCTCCATAAAGCTTCGGCTGATTTGATGGATAAAACGCAGTACATTCATAATGTTTTGTCAGTTAAATAACCCATAAGCGTTAAGATGATGAATACGATATATATTATATTTTTAGTTTTTCTGGGAGGAGCCGTAGTAAGCTATTTTGCCGGAAAACTCAATAAAGTACTTCAGGATATTCTGTTCCTGGCTTCCGTTCTGCTTCCGGCGTACCTGTTTTTTTCCAATGTGGAAATCGGACAGCAGGTTAATCTGACGCTGGGGGGTATTTCTCTGAGTTGGGGGATCAATTACTTTGGGTGGCTTTTTGCCCTCATTGTGCTTGGTCTTGGTTCGCTGGCTGCCATTTATGCTGTCGGTTTCATGAAAGGTAAAGAGCGCAGAGGGTATTTCTATTTTAATTTTATCCTCAGTATCATGGCCATGACCGGGATTTTGATGAGTCGTGACTTGGTTTCTTTCTTTATTTTCTGGGAAATCATGACCTGGTCGTCTTACCTCATGTCGATCTACAGCGGAAACGATGTGCAGCGTATTGGGATTAAATATTTTGTGTTTAGTGCCATTGGTGCCTATGCCATGTTGATGGCTATTGTTATTGTGCACCACCTTACGGGAAGCTTCCTGATTGACGAT
Organism: uncultured bacterium; assembly: GCA_965537275.1. GTDB lineage: Bacteria > Bacteroidota > Bacteroidia > Bacteroidales > F082 > Sulfidibacterium. The sequence goes on from CBETNY010000001.1 coordinate 21,893, forward strand.
TTGATTCATGCTTACCCGCAGATGGCCCTGAGTATGAAAATTTGGATTCCCGTTTTACTATTAACCGGGTTTAGCGTGAAAGCAGCGATGATGCCCTTGCATGTTTGGGCTCCTGGTGCCTACAGCAACGCCCCAATGGCATACACTGCCGTATTTTCCGGAGCTTTATCCAAAATGGGTATTTACGGAATGACCATCGTATTGGTTACGATGGTGAATCATATCCCTCAAGGGATCTGGTTTCGCGAAGTGTTGGCCTGGTTAGGTGGTATCACGGCTGTGATGGGTACACTTTGGGCTATTCAGCAAGATGATGCTAAAAAGTTGCTGGCTTATTCTTCAGTAGCCCAGTTGGGATATATTATCACGGGTATTGCCATTGGAACCGAATTAGCCATGTTGGCAGGATTGTTCCTCGCTGTTATGCATGCCCTTTTCAAAGGAACTTTGTTTATGGTGGTGGGAGCCATCGAAAAACAAACCGGAACCACAAAATTTACCGAAGTCACCGGTCTTATTCGCAAAATGCCCTGGACTTTTATTTCGGCGTTGCTCGCTATTATTGCCTTAGCCGGTATTCCTCCTTTGGGTGGCTTTGTGGGGAAATGGATGCTTTACGAATCGCTGATTACCAGCAATCATTATTTATTGGTAATTGTGATTTTCTTTTCAAGTACGGCAGCCTTCCTCTATTGCTATAAATTTCTTTTCGGATTTTTCCTGGGCCAGGAAGAAAAAGAATGGGCACATGTGAAAGAAGCGCCTGCGGTTATGGTGCTTCCGATGTTGATTATGGCAGTGTTGATGCTGGTTCTGGGTACTTTCCCCGGAATTATTCTCAATCCGATAAACCATGGTTTGCAAGCATTGGGTTATGCCGATTCGTACAAACATTTGTGGGATACCTCCATTATTTTGAATAGTTGGGGCAACAAAGTGGTGCTACAACCCATTCTTTATTCCATAGCGGGAATTTTCTTGTTCTTTATCACTTTTCTTACCTGGAAAGGATATAAAAACACCCGTTATGTTTCAACCAAAGACATCAGCTCATCGGGTGAAGTCCCCAAAGAGGATGAAAACCTTACCTTTTCAGTATTTTTCTTTCAACCTTTTTATCGCGCCGTTGAACCGGTGATGCGTCGCCAAATTGATAAATACTATACAGCTATTGGTGAAGGACTGGAAGCCATCTTCCAATTTTTGAGAAGAATTTATACCGGAAACGGTCAAACATATGCGGTTTATGTCATCGTATTTGTGGTGGTTATGCTTTTATTTAAAGACTTTTTGTTCTAAAATAATATAGATCAATGGAAGAAGTATTGTATAATGTATTGGGAGCCGTTGCTACGTTTTTAGTAGCCTTCGTAGTGGGAATGACTTATGGCGGTTTAAACCGTAAAATCACCGCAAGGGTGCAAAATCGTAAAGGCCCGCCTTTCTATCAGAATTTTATTGATGCCTTCAAGTTGGCGTCTAAAAAATCAGCGATTCATCATGGTGTGATGCAACATTTCGGGCCGGCCTTTGTGATGGTCTCCTCCATCATGTCGTTGATGATTGTTCCTGTATTAACCAATAATCAATGGTATGCTAACCTGAATTTCCATGGTGATTTAATTTTCATCTTGTACATTATGGTATTTGGTCCTTTGGGAATGGCCCTCGGTGCCGGACAAACCGGTAACCCTAACTCAGCGATTGGTGTAACACGTGGTTTAAGCCAGATGGTGGGTTTTGAAATTCCGTGGGTAATGGCTCTCGTGGCTTTGATGATACAGTATCATACCACTTCCATTGTTGATTTGATGGCTGTACAAGCCCAAAGTGGAACATGGTTGATGTTTTCATCGCCCTTTGCCTTTATTGCCGCCGTAATGGCCATGTTAGGAATGTTTAGGTACTCACCTTTCGATATTGTGGGGGCTCCTGCCGAGTTGGCTTCGGGCCCAATGTCTGAAAACGGCGGGAAATATCTATTTACCATGATGTCTTCCGGTTCGGTATTCGCTTTTGTGAAACTAACCTTGTACGTGGATCTCTTTATGGGAGGAGCGGATAATATTATCATATTATTGGTTAAAACCTTTGCTTTGTATATGATTCCGGTGTTGTATGGTCTTACTACCACCCGGTACAGAACCGAACAAGCCATTCGCTGGTTTTGGGGATGGCCCAGCTTTTTTGGTCTCCTTGCTATTTTGCAGGCAGTAATCTTTTAAATAGAAATTGCTATGATTAACGATAAGAATTCACAGAAAATAGTAGACATCATCCAAAATTGGGCGCGCAAGCACTCCATTTGGGTGTTAGCTTATGGTACAGGTTGTGGGGCCATTGAGATACCTCCTACCATGACCTCCCGCTACGATGCCGAGCGTCTGGGTGTTCGCGGTGCGGCTACACCTCGTCAGGCTGACGTGCTTTTAATTACAGGCTATCTTACAGTAAAATCACTTAAGCGTGTAATCCGCGTGTATGAGCAGATGCAGGATCCGAAATATGTGATAGGTTTTGGTTCGTGTACCATCAATGGTGGCATGTATTACGATTCGTATAATACCATTAAAGTGTTGGATAAATACCTTCCTGTTGATGTTTACATTAACGGTTGTATGCCCCGTCCTGAAGCCGTTCTTTCCGGTTTTGGGCAACTGCAAAAACGAATTGCCGAAGGGCGTGCCGATGGAGCCAAACAGTATAAGGAAAACCTGGAATGGTATCGGGCCAACCAAAAGAAAATTATTCCCAATTGGGTCATGCCTGAATATAACTGGTAAAAACGATTGATGATGAAAGAACTAAAAGAAAAAATAATCAACCGCGTGAAAGCAAGTTTTCCGGATGCCAAGGAAAACAATGGGTTTCATTACGACCGGCTTGATTTTACTGTTAAAAAAGAAGAAGTACCCTCCCTGCTGTTATTTTTGAAAGAACAGATGGGCTTCATGCACCTTTCGCATGCCAGCTGCGCCGATTGGATTGAAGAAGGGGAATTTGAATTGGTCTTTATCCTGTGGTCACCCTCCGAGAAGATTAAGGTTTTTGTCAGAACCCGTCTCAATCGCGATCACGCTGAGATGGAAACCATGGATAATATCTGGCCTCAATTACATACTTACGAAAGGGAATTCCGCGAAATGTTCGGGATACAGTTTGTAGGCCTGGAAGCCCCGGATGAGTTTATTCTTGAAGATTGGCAGGGTCCACCGCCTTTCCGTCGTGATTTTGATACGGCTGAATATGCTGAGAAAACTTTCTGGCATCGTCCGGGTAGGGAAGATGCACAGGATGTACGTGAAACCATTGCCAAACGCGATGGTGAAGAAATACCTGATCTTGCAAAAAAATACTCCAGATAAAATGAGAGAAAAAGCAACAACATTATATATTGGACCTCAGCACCCCGGGATTACCGGCAATATGATGATCCGGCTGAAGGTGGAAGGTGATACCGTGGTAAAAGCAACTACCGAGGTGGGTTACCTTCACAGGGCTTTCGAGAAGTTACAGGAAAGAAGAAATTGGTTGCAAAGCTTTACTGTTTTGTGTCGTTTTTGTGTCCCTGAACCCGACCCTGTTGAAGAGTCATATGCCCGTGCTGTTGAATTACTCGAAGGTAGAGAAGTGCCCGAAAGAGCCAAATACATCCGTGTGCTTATGCTCGAATTGGCCCGCATGGCTTCTTATATGCTTTGGTATGGCGGACAAAGCGGCTCGCTCGGTTTGTACACCATGGGACAATGGTCGGTAGGTGATCGAAACTACATCCTCGACTTGTTTGAAGAACTTACCGGCGGCCGTGTTTACCATATGTATATTTGGCCGGGTGGTGTGCGTCGCGATCTGCCGGAAGGCTTTGCCGAAAAAGTATTGCGGACCATGGATTATTTCGAGAAAAGGTTGAAAGATTATGACGACCTGATGTTCGATAATACCATCTTCCAAAAAAGAACACAAGGCGTAGGGATTATTCCAAAAGATAAAGCGGTTGAATGGGGCGTAGTAGGTCCTGTTTTGCGTGGATGCGGTATTAAAAGCGATATCCGTATTGACGACCCTTACGAGGTGTACGATAAACTCGATTTTATTGTTCCTACTCATGAGGGCGGTGATATCTGGTCACGTGCCTTGGTACGTCGCCAGGAAGTTAGACAATCTATCCGGATTATTCGACAGGTGATCGAACAAATGCCTTCCGGAGAATATTATAATAAGATTCCCAACCCTCAAAAATGGGCTCTACCCAAAGGCGACGCTTATGCACGCACCGAGAGTGTTCGGGGTGAAGTGGGAATGTACATTGTAAGTGATGGTAGTACACACCCCAGACGAACTCACTTTAGAGGCGCGGCTTATGTACATGCTATTACCTTGCTCGAAAGAATTTTGGTGGGTCAAAACATTTCCGATGTCTCCTCCATACTGAATAGTGTAGGGGCTTGCCCTCCTGAAATTGAACGTTAATATTGAACCGGATAAAACAAAAAAAGATATGAGTTTTTTTGATCTGAAAGGTACTTTAAAACCCCTCACTGCTTTAAAACAGTTTGGTAAACAGCCACACACAATATCCTATCCTAAAGAATCGAAAGAAGCAGCGGATCGTTACCGCGGAGTTCATTATAATGATTTGGAAGAGTGTATCGGTTGCGGTAACTGCTCTACCATTTGCCAGAATGCTGCCATCGATATGATCCATCTCGAGGGTATTGAAGGTAAAAAAGGCGATTCGGGGCTGCGCCCACGAATTGACCATGGCCGTTGCTGCTGGTGTGCGCTTTGTGTCGAAGTTTGTCCTACGGGAAGTTTGAGCTTGACCAAAGACTACAATTATGTGAGTGAAGATCCCGATTCCTTCCTTTGGATTCCTGGAAAAGATAATCCCGAAGGGAAAGAGAAAATTTCATTTTTCAGTACCAAGGAGGTGTCGCTTAACGATTATCAACGGGTTCCCATGCCTGAACTGGAAGGTAAAGAGCGCGTGAAGAGTTTTGCTGAAGTGGTTTTGGGATACAATGAAGAACAGGCCCGTGCCGAGGCCAGCCGCTGTATCAGCTGTGGTCTTTGTACCGAAGTTTGCCCCGATCACATGCATATTCCTGAGTATATTAATGCCATTGCTTCGGGTAATGATGCGGATGCGGTTCGTATCATATACGATAACAACCCATTGCCCGAAATGTGTGGTAAGGTTTGTACTCGTCGTTGTGAAGATGTTTGTGCCATTGCAAACCGTGGTGAAGCCATTGCCATTCGCTGGTTGAAACGTTATGCCACCGAAACCGCTGCTACGGCCGATATCACACGTGAAATTGTGAATCCCGAAATCAGGGAAGCCAATGGCAAAACGGTGGGGATTATCGGTGCCGGTCCTTCCGGACTTACCGCAGCCTATTATCTGGCCTTGCGTGGTTATGATGTAACCATTTACGAAGCCAGTGCCAAAGCCGGTGGTGCTACCATGTATGGTATTCCAAAATATCGTTTACCCATCGAAAGTCTTGATAAACAAATTAGCTACATCCAAAGCATTGGTGTTAAAATTCATTTCAACACTAAAGTTGGTAAAGATATTTCCTTTAAAGAAATTCACGATAAATACGACGCCGTGTTTATGGGTGTTGGTTTCCCCGATGCCTGGTCATTAGGTGTTGAAGGTGAAAATGCCAAAGGGTCCATGCAGGCTTTCCGCTATCTTTACATGGTTAATTCAGGCGAAAAGGTGGACGTAGGTGATAAAGTGATTGTTGTGGGTGGTGGTAATGTGGCAATAGATGCCGCACGCGTGAGCCGCCGTATGGGTGCTGATGTTACCATTCTTTACCGCCGTCGTGTGGAAGACATGCCTGCCGATTGGGAAGAGATTGAAGGTGCTGAAGACGAGGGTGTAAAAATTGTTCCTCAAGCCATCCCGATTAAAGTGATTGAGGATGAAAACGGACACGTGAAAGCACTGGAATATCTGAAAGCTGAAATGGTTCCCGACGAACGCGGTGGACGTCCTAAACCTGTAGCCATCGAAGGTAGCAATACCATCGTTGAGGCAACTGCAGTAATGGCCGCCATTGGTCAGATGGGCGATTACAGCTTCCTCGAAAAAGAATTTGAAGATAAAATCAAAATCGAAAGAGGACGTTTCATCGTCAATGAAAAACAACAAACCGGCGATCCGAAAGTATTTGCCGGTGGTGATGCCGTGAACCGTACTGCCGATGCTATTTCGGCCATTGCCGACGGTTTCCGTGCCTGCAAAGCCATTGACGAAATGCTTTCTGCAAAATAACTCCTGTTATTTTTAACAAAAAAAGGCTGTTTCCATGGAGACAGCCTTTTTTTGTGGTTCAGGAAACTAACAGAAGTATCCCTTTTTGATAGTAATGGTTTATTAAACTATATCACCGTTAGGCAATCAATTTTCAACCAATTCAAAATCAAGTTGGCGACGGACAATATCCACCTGCTTTACCAAAACCTTCACCGGATCACCCAAACGAAGCTTCTGACCGTATTTGCGGCCAATAATCTGATAATTGTCTTCATCCAGGTAGTAAAAGTCATCTTTCATGTTGCTTAAACGGACGAGGCCTTCGCTTTTGCTTTCAACCAATTCAACAAAAAGCCCCCATTTGCTCACACCCGAAATAAGACCATCAAATATTTGTCCCTGTTTGTCAAGTAAGAATTCCACCTGTTTGTATTTAATCGAATCGCGTTCGGCCTGCACGGCACGTTTTTCCATTTCCGAACTGTGTTGGCATTTGTCTTCGTATGCTTCTTTGTTTACCGAACGTTTACCTTCCAGATAACGTTCCAGCAAACGGTGAACCATCAGGTCGGGATAACGCCGGATAGGGGAGGTGAAGTGGGTATAAAAATCGAAGGCAAGGCCGTAGTGCCCGATATTGTCGGTGGAATAGTAAGCTTTTGTCATGGTTCGGATGGCAATGGTTTCAATCATGTTCTCTTCGCCTTTCCCCTGGATTTTATCAAACAAATTGTTGTACGATTTAGCCAATGCATCGTGCGAACGGATGTCCAGCGAATAGCCCAATTTATTTAAAAACTGAGTGAAGGTGTTCAATTTTTCGGGATTAGGCTCGTCGTGTACACGGTAGATAAATGTCTTGGGTGTTTTGTTGCCTTTTGGTTTCCCGATAAGGGCCGCTACCGATTTGTTGGCCAGCAGCATAAACTCTTCTACCAAATGATTGGCTTCTTTTGACTCTTTTACAAATGTTTCAATGGGTTTTCCTTTTTCGTCCAGTTTAAATCCAATTTCGGTGGAATGAAAATTAATGGCCCCGTTATTAAATCGTTGGTTTCTTAAAATGGTGGCAAGGGCATTGAGTTGCAGAATATTTTCCACAAACTCACCCGTTTCGGTTTCAATAATTTGCTGAACTTCTTCGTAAGCAAAACGCCTGTCGGAGCGAATGACGGTTTTTCCAAACCACTGGTCGATTATTTCGGCTTTGTTGTTCATTTTGAAAACGGCCGAAAAGGTTAGTTTTTCTTCTTCGGGGCGTAACGAGCACACACCATTTGAAAGTTTTTCGGGAAGCATTGGAATGACGCGGTCAACCAAATAAATCGATGTCCCCCGGTTGTACGCTTCGTTTTCGAGGGGAGTTCCGGGACGGACATAATGCGATACATCGGCAATATGAATACCCACCTCCCACAGGTCATCCTTTATTTTTCTAAGCGAAAGGGCATCATCAAAGTCTTTGGCATCGGCCGGGTCGATGGTGATGGTCCAGGTATTTCTGAAATCCCTGCGTTTGGCAATCTCTTCTTTGGGAATTTGTGTACTGATTTTTTCAGCCTCATCTTCAACCGCTTTTGGAAAGGAGAGTGGAAAGTCGTAATCGGCCAGGATGGCGTTCATCTCCACATCATTGTCACCCGGTCGTCCCAGCACCTCCACAATTTCTCCGAAAGGGTTGTTTGAATGTTCGGGCCAGTCCACAATCGTGGCAACCACTTTATCACCGTTTTTAGCCTTTTTAAATTGGTTTTTAGGAATAAAAATATCGTAGGGCATGGAAGGGTTGTCCGGAATTACAAAGCCGAAATTTTTACTGATTTCAAGAATTCCCACATAATTCGTTTTTTTTCTTTCCAGGATTTCTACCACCTGGCCTTCGGTTTTATGTCCTTTTCGTTTTGGGAAGAGCAATACTTTCACGCGATCGTTGTTGAGCGCATGATTCACATTGTTGGCTGCAATAAAAATATCTTCTCCTCCTTCGTCGGAGATGAGATAGGCTTTTCCCGTTTTTTTCAAATCCAGTGAACCGGTGAGGTATTTCTTTTTGTTGTCGAGGGTAGACAGCTTCTCAGGCGATAGCATGAATTTTCCACGTTTTACTTCGCGTAAAGTACCTGACGAAAGCATTTCTGTGAGCATTTCATAAATCCTGTGTTTGCCTGATTTGTCTTTTATGCCCAGCATAGAGGCAATTTGTTTGTTGTTGTAGGCTTTGAATGGGTTCTCAGCATAAATGCTCAGAATAATGTTTTGTAAGGCATTGTCTGAATAGTGGCCTTTTTTTCTTTTTCGTGTCATAATTTAATTCGTTAATATGCGATGCCAGTCTGACGGATTGCTGGTGTCGTCTTTTATGTAAAAATGTTGATTAGAAGGGCGTAACAGGGGATGTGCTGTTGGCTTTTTGCGAGATTCCATCATATGCAAAAAAATCTCTACCCGGATTGTTTTTGCATCGCTCGACTTTCTCTTTATGAAACTGTTTCCCGGCCTGTATTGTGACAGGTTCAAATCAACCAAGCGCTTGTTGCCGTCTTGATGTGATGGAAGAATCATGATGAGTACTTTCAGGGTCAACGGTGGCTCAAAGGTAATGCTTTTAATGATTGGACTGTGAGATTTTTTTCTTTTGTTTTCTGCGGGGTTTATTTGATTGAATCAAAGCTACGGAAACGAAGGGTTGGTTTGCAATAACCAAATAGCTTTGTATTTTTGCGGCAAACTTGTAAAACATGAAAAAATTATTGTTGGCTTCATTTGTTGCGATTT
>CBETNY010000002.1:0-26121 GCA_965537275.1 uncultured bacterium
CTGATGATGGTAAAATTAAACCGGACCAAATCGTGCCCTTTTTAAGCAGTATCGGATTTCAGCACCATGTTCAACCCCGCATCATCACTATCTCTCAAGTGACCGAAAAAGGCACCGTGTATCAACCTCACGAAATCAAGGCCTTGGCCGATTTTGCCCATCAACACCAAATGTTTTTGCACATGGACGGGTCGCGTGTAAGCAATGCCGCCGTAGCACTTGGAACAGATATCCGGTCGTTCACCACAGATGCCGGAGTTGATGTGATGTCGTTTGGCGGAACCAAAAACGGAATGATGTTTGGCGAAGCCGTCGTGTTTTTTAACCCTGAACTGGCAAAAGATTTTGAGTATACGCGCAAGCAAGGCATGCAGCTTCATTCGAAAATGCGGTTTATTGCCGCTCAATTCGACCGGTTTTTAACGGGTGATTTATGGAAAAGAAACGCAACCCATGCCAACCGGATGGCACAACTGCTGGCCAAAAGAATCAGCGGTTTTAAAAAGCTCCGCATTACCCGTGAGGTAATGGCCAATGGTGTTTTTGTTCAATTGCCTCCGGAAGCCATTCCGGAAATTCAAAAAGAGTACTATTTTCATATTTGGGATGAAACCACCCATGAGGTTCGTCTGATGTGCTCGTGGGACACCACAGAAGCCGACATCGAAGGTTTTACCGCCTGCTTGTCGAAGGTGTTGCAAGAATAGACTTATGACTCCTCTGCCTGCTGATCAGTGATGGCTAAATCCATTTCTTCGGCTTGCTTTGGAAACCATTGCTTCAGCTTATTTTTGGATTTATTTTTTATTTCGGGCCCCATATATTTTAATGCCTGGCCAAAGGCATAAGTCAGGAAACTCAAATCATCACTAAAACCAAATACAGGAATAAAATCAGAAATTAAATCGGCAGGTAAAATAAAATAGCCCAATGCTGCCATCACCAACAACCGGATACGCAAAGGTACTTTGCTTTCTCCTATCAGTAAATAATACATGTTGAGTACCTGATAGACAACCTGAATACCCAGTTGATGTGCAAAACGATTCAGCTTCCGAATCAACTTGTCGCCATCGTAAGCCTTTTGATAACGCCTCATGGGATTGGCAGACTTCATCTCCTTCTGCTTTTTTTGTTGTATCTCTCTTTTTTAGCAGGCTTAATCACTTGATCAAGTTCATGCATTTCGTTGACTTCCAAAAACTCACTTGCCAACGACAAGCTGTCTAATTGTTGTTTCAGCACAGCAAAAACCTGCTGAATACGCCTTATTTTAGTAAGAGTCTGTTCAATGGCATCAGCGCCCAAAGGACTCTTTACCAGAAAAAGAAAATCAATTTTTTTTAATGCGGGAATAAGAAACGTACCCTCATAACGGTTACCAATCAAGTAATAGGACGTACTCATGTGATTATCATGATAATAATACCACGAAACATGTGCAACCGTTCCCTGTTTTTCCCAGGACATATCAGCATACTTTTTTAGCTTCAAACCGGTATGCGCATTGATAAAAAAACTAAGCCGGTAGTCGGCCAGGGGACTTACGATAGAGTATAATTGATAACCCTCGGTCAAATCAGACGATATGTTTAGTTTTTTTGCCATAAGTACCGATTCAAAAATACAAATTCTTAGTGAACAGTATTCAGAAGAAAAAAAAGAAACAAAAGGATGGATAAGGGTTTTACGGAAGCGACTTGACGGCAGCACCGCTTTCCTGTAAATGCTTCCAGGTTTTTTCAGCCGCTAAATTTTCAGCGCCTTTGATGCTAAAATCGAGGGCAGTGGCATACGCTTTACTATCAATCTGTACCTCTACCTCGAATTGACTTCGGCCATGGGCAACATTTTCCCTTACCAGCGCGAAGTTGAGTACACGTTTTTCTTTTTGAGCCCATTCAATCAGTCGACCTTTATAACTTAATTCAGAAGCTTCAAGCGCCTCCATATCAAAATTCATTTTCAAAATGCGCTTCACCATAATCTTATAGGTAAAATCATAACCTTTATCCAGGTAAAGTGCGCCAATAAAAGCTTCGAAGGCATTTCCGCCCACCGAGGGCATCTTACGACCATCTTTTGACGAAATCATCATGTAATTTTTAATTCCCAAGCGGTGAGAAAGACGGTTTAATGAAGCGCGACTTACAATTTTAGAGCGCATTTCCGTGAGAAACCCTTCGTCTTTGTATGGAAAATGTTTGAACAGATAATCGGCAATGACCGCACTCAAAATGGCATCCCCTAAATACTCGAGCCTTTCGTTGTTGATTTTAATTCCCCCTTTATGACGGATACTGGCTGATTTATGCCGCAAAGCAAGCTTATACAAAAAAATATTTCCGGGATAAAAACCGAAAATATTTTTTATGGCTTTTCTCAAGTCCTTTTCAGAAGAAAAATGAAATCTCAAAAAGTTTCTGATAAACAAAACAGCGATGTGTTATTTTGAGAATTTCTTGAAAATAATGGAGGCATTATGACCACCAAAACCAAACGTATTGCTTAAACCTGCCTTCACTTTACGCTCAACGGCTTTGTCGCCAAAAGTAAAATTCAAATCATTATCGATTTCGGGGTCATCAGTAAAATGGTTGATGGTGGGAGGGATGATATCATTTTGAACCGACAACAAGGTAGCAATAGCCTCAACTGCGCCGGCACCGCCCAAAAGATGACCGGTCATCGACTTGGTGGAGTTAATATTTATTTTGTAGGCGTGTTCACCAAACAACTTAACAATTGCCTTAGGTTCAACCACATCACCTACCGGTGTTGAAGTTCCATGGGTATTGATATGGTCAATATCGGTAAGGTTCATCCCGGCGTCTTCTACAGCACTTTTCATACACAAATAGGCACCCAAGCCATCGGGATGAGGAGCTGTCATATGATACGCATCACCCGAAAGACCGGCTCCGGCCACTTCGCCATAAATTTTTGCACCACGGGCAAGGGCATGCTCCAATTCTTCAAAAATCAAAGCTCCGCCGCCTTCTCCAATCACAAAACCATCACGATCTTTATCGAAAGGACGTGAAGCGGTTTTCGGATCATCGTTTCGTGTAGAAATAGCATGTAACGAATTAAAACCACCAATACCATCCACGGTAATTGCGCCTTCGGAGCCTCCGGTCACAAAAGCTTTGGCTTTTCCCAACCGGATATAGTTATAAGCATCGGCCAAAGCGTTGGCTGAAGAGGCACAAGCCGATACAGTGGCATAATTAGGCCCCCTAAATCCATATTTAATGGAAATATGGCCGGCAGCAATATCAACAATCATGCGAGGAATAAAAAAAGGATTGTAACGCGGTGTTCCATCCCCTTCCTCAAAGTTCTTTATTTCATCATGAAAACTCTGGATACCCCCAATTCCGGAAGCCCAAATAACACCCACCTGATTACGGTCAATATCAGCTTCCAACAAACCCGAATCTTCGACGGCTTCGCTGGCAGCCACCAAACCAAACTGGGCATAACGATCATATTTCCTCGCTTCTTTCCTGTCGAAAAACTGCTTGGGATCAAAATTTTTTACTTCGCAGGCAAATTGGGTTTTAAATTTTGATGCATCAAAATGGGTAATGGGAACCGCGCCACTTTTTCCTTGTAGCAGCGATTCCCAATACGCTTTGGCAGTATTTCCTATGGGAGTGATTGCGCCAATACCGGTAACAACTACTCGCTTTAACTGCATAAAAGGTTTCTTTCTTTTTTACTGATGATCTTCAATATACTTAACAGCATCACCAACTGTCTCAATCTTTTCGGCTTCTTCATCAGGAATTGAAAGGTTAAATTCCTTTTCAAATTCCATGATTAACTCGACGGTGTCCAGTGAATCAGCACCTAAATCATTGGTGAAGCTAGCTTCATTAGTAACTTCACTTTCTTCAACACCTAATTTGTCAACAATGATATTGACAACTTTTGAACGAATGTCTGACATATTGTGTAATTTTTAAGTTAAACAGGCTGCAAAGTAATGCATTAATGAAATAAAAAACAAAAAAAAGATATGATTTGTCCACTTCATAACTCATTACTTACTGTTTATCCGTACTTTACATCCACTACAAATCTTTAAAAGAACCCTTTCAAATCCTATGAAAATATCCTTAATTTTGGAAAAAATTTAGCACATAACTTTAATCAACACGATGAAAAAGATCGCTGTTTTTGCCTCCGGAAACGGAACCAATGCCGAAAACCTGATTCGATATTTCCAAAAACACCCTTCCGCAAAAGTAGTGGCTGTATTTTCGAACAACCCTCGGGCGGGTGTCATTCAAAAAGCTGAAGCGCTAGGTGTAGCTTGCGAACAATTCGACCGGCAACAATTTACTCAAGCTGATGATATTCTACATAAATTGAAGTATTACGATGTTGACCTTATCGTATTGGCAGGATTTTTATGGAAAATTCCCAGCCGGATGATTAAAGAATATCCGAAAAGAATCATCAACATTCATCCGGCGCTTTTACCCGATTTTGGTGGCAAAGGCATGTATGGGAAAAGAGTGCACGAAGCTGTTCTTCAATCCGGTAAAACCCAAAGTGGCATTACCATCCATTTGGTTAACGAACAATACGATAAAGGCGAAATCATTTTCCAGGCCAAAACCGCGGTTGAAAAAACCGATACGGCCGATGGCCTGGCCAATAAAATCCATCGGCTCGAATACAAATATTTTCCAAAGGTCATCGAGCAATATCTTTTGAATAGGATATAACTGGTTGTATATATTTGCTTTATCTATATTTAAACAAAGTTTAACCTGAAAAGCCCCGTAATTTAACGGGGCTTTTTTAATTATTCAAAAGTCGCAGAAACCAAATTGAAGCACCAGCCATATTTTTTTACATCTTTGCAAAATCGTTTTAAGCTTATTTCATGTCTAAGAATTTCGCATTAATAGGTGCCGCCGGATACATTGCCCCCAGGCACATGAAAGCCATTAAAGAAACCCAAAATGATTTGATAGCCGTTCTTGACCCTTTCGACAGCGTAGGAATCATCGACAGTTTTTTCCCCAATGCCGATTTTTTTACGGAACCCGAACGCTTCGATCGTCACCTGGATAAAAAAAGACGGGAGGGAAAGTCCAAGGTCGAATATGTTAGCATTTGTTCACCAAACTACCTCCACGATGCGCACATCAGACTTGCCTTACGCAACGCAGCACATGCCATTTGCGAAAAGCCGCTGGTTCTAAATCCATGGAATCTGGATGGTTTGGAAGAAATAGAAAAAGAAAGCGGTTACCATGTTTATAATATTTTACAACTCAGACTTCACCCCTCACTGGTAGCACTAAAAAACAAAATCGATCAACAATCAGATGAAAAAATCCACGACATCGACCTCACCTACATTACCTCAAGAGGAAAATGGTATTACTACTCCTGGAAAGGAAATATGGCAAAATCGGGAGGAATCGTTACCAATATCGGTATCCATTTTTTCGATATGCTAAGTTGGATTTTTGGCAATGTGGAAAGTCTTAAAGTTCATCAGCTAACCGAAAACAAAGCAGCCGGAGTTCTTCAACTTAAAAAAGCAAGGGTAAGATGGTTTTTAAGTCTTGACCACAACGACTTACCTCAAAACGCCATCAAGCAGGGCCTGCCCACTTATCGATCGATTGTGGTAGACCAAAAAGAGATTGAATTCAGCGGTGGGTTTACCAATTTACATACCGAAAGTTACAAAAATATCCTTAACGGAAATGGCTTTGGCATTCAGGAAGCACGAAGCAGTATCGAGGTGGTGCACCAAATCAGGAATAGTAAAATAAGCCCCTTGCGGGATGATTACCATCCGTTTCTAAAAAACAAATAATATAAAATTAATATTGATAATAAAACACTAAAACAATGGCAAACAGACTCATGGAACCCATCGGACGATTGATGGGCTTACGTTACAAATCACACCCCTGGCATGGGGTCGATATAGGCGACCAGGCACCAGACATCATTACCTGCTATATTGAAATGGTTCCTACCGATACGGTAAAATACGAAGTTGATAAAAAATCGGGGTATTTGCGGATCGACCGTCCCCAAAAATATTCAAATGTGGTACCTGCCCTTTATGGATTCATCCCGCAAACCTACAGCTCCGAAAATGTGGCTAAATATTGTAATGAAAAGACAGGGCGAAAAGACATCATCGGCGATGGCGATCCGATGGATATTTGTGTGCTAACCGAGAAAGAGATTTCTCATGGGGATATCTTGGTCCAGGCCAAGCCCATTGGAGGGTTTAGAATGATCGACAGCAACGAAGCCGATGATAAAATTGTAGCCGTATTGAACAACGATGCTTTTTACAGCTCCTTTAACGACATCTCGGAATTGCCCGAACCTGTTATTAACCGCTTAAAACATTATTTTTTGACCTATAAAGATCTTCCCGGAAAAAAAATTGATGTTGAAATTACAGATGTCTACGGTCGCGAAGAGGCCCACGAGGTAATCAAAAATTCGATGAAAGATTACCAAAATAAATTTGAAAACTTACAAAATTTCTTGTCTGAAGTATAGTCCTCAAAAACAAGCCTTCCGGTTTTTATTTTTTTCATTTCCCTCTTTTGAATGAGCCTTCCTTTAGAGGCAACAAAAGAGCCGCTGCTTTTGTTTTATCTAAATAGATTAATTTTGCAGCGTTTTTCAAATCAAAAATTTTAAACTTTTTAATATGGCCAAGAATCTAGTTATTGTCGAGTCCCCCGCAAAAGCCAAAACCATTGAAGGTTTCCTGGGTAAAGAATTTACCGTACGTTCAAGTTTTGGACATGTGGCTGATTTAAATCCAAAAAAACTCAGTGTGGATGTGGAACACGATTTTGAACCCCAATACGAAATCAGTCCCGACAAGAAAAAACTGGTGAGTGAGCTTAAGAAAATGGCCAAGAATGCCGAAACCGTTTGGCTTGCTTCTGATGAAGACCGCGAAGGAGAAGCCATCTCGTGGCACCTTTTGCGAACCCTAAAACTGGATGAGAACCAAACCAAACGTATTGTTTTTCACGAAATTACTAAATCTGCTATCTTGCAGGCCATAGAAAATCCCCGTAAAATAGATGAAAACCTGGTTTCGGCACAACAAGCCCGAAGGGTACTCGACCGTTTAGTTGGTTATGAGCTTTCACCGTTACTCTGGCGAAAAGTGAAGCCCTCCCTTTCGGCCGGACGGGTTCAGTCGGTTGCCGTTCGTTTAATTGTGGAACGTGAAGAGGAAATTAAAAAATTCAAATCCAAATCAGATTTCCGTACCATCGCCGAATTTAAACTGAATGGCGATAAAGAGTCGCAAACTTTTAAAGCGGAATATGCCGAACGGTTTAAAACCTTCGAAGCGGCTAAAAACTTTCTTGAAAAACAAATCGGAGCAAAATTTAGTGTTGCCGCAGTAGAAAAAAAACCGGGGAAAAAATCACCCGCTCCCCCGTTTACTACCTCAACATTACAACAAGAGGCCTCACGTAAATTGGGTTATTCGGTGGCCAACACCATGCGGATAGCACAAAAACTATACGAATCGGGACGTATTACCTACATGAGAACCGACTCGGTAAATCTTTCCAAGATGGCCCTTTCAACCGCCAAATCGGAAATTGAAAATCGTTTTGGATCCGACTATGTGAAAACCCGTCGTTATGCCACAAAAAGCAAAGGGGCGCAGGAAGCCCATGAAGCCATTCGTCCTACCTATCTCAATCAGGCAACCATCGAGGGAAGCGCTGAAGAAAAAAGACTGTACGATTTAATCTGGAAACGTACCATTGCCTCACAGATGAGTGACGCCAAATTGGAAAAAACCAACGTGCTGATTGCCTCTTCACAAGCTCCCAAAAATTTTGTCGCCAATGGTGAAGTTATTAAATTTGATGGCTTTCTCAAAGTATACACCGAAAGTACGGATGACGAAAACAGCGAACAAAAAAGCGGTCTCCTTCCGGCAATTACAAAAGGGAACGATTTGGATCTCATCGAAATGCAATCAACCGAACGTTTCACTAAACACCCTCCCCGCTATACCGAAGCAAGCCTGGTAAGAAAACTTGAAGAGTTAGGCATAGGCCGCCCTTCAACCTATGCGCCTACCATATCAACGGTTCAAAAAAGGGGCTATGTGGTAAAGGAAACACGTGAGGGGCAGAAGCGCAAAATTCAATCGGCCATCATCAAGCAGGGCAAACTTGAAGAAAAGACCCTGCATGAAAACACAGGGTTCGAAAAGGCAAAGCTCTTCCCAACCGATATTGGTACGCTGGTAAACAGTTTCCTCATGCAATATTTTCAGGATATTCTTGATTATAATTTTACGGCAAGCGTTGAAAAAGAGTTCGATGAAATTGCAGAAGGCAATAAGGCCTGGAATACCTTTATTAAAGAGTTCTACGGACCCTTTCACAAGAAAGTGGAAGAAACCCAGGAGGTTTCAGGAAAGTTTAGCGGTGAACGCTTGTTGGGAGTTGACCCAAAAAGTGGCAAGAATGTGTATGTAAAAATTGGACGTTTTGGTGCCATTGCGCAAATTGGAGACACCGATTCGGAAGAAAAACCCCGCTTTGCCGGATTAAGACCCGGGCAGGGCCTCGAAACCATCACCCTTGAAGAAGCCCTCAAATTATTTGATTTTCCAAAAGTTTTGGGCACCTACGAAGGCGAAGAGGTAAGCGTGGCCATTGGCCGTTTTGGTCCCTATGTGAAACATAATAAACTGTTTTACTCCATTAAAAAAGACTATAATCCCGAAACGCTTACGCTGGAAGAAGCCATCCAAATTATTAAAGATAAAAAAGAGGCTGACAGAAAAAAAATTATTAAAACTTTTGAGGAAGATAAAGATGTTCAGGTTTTAAATGGACGGTATGGTGCTTATTTGGTAATTAAAAAACAGAATTATAAAATACCAAAGAACATGGAGGCTGCCGATTTAAGTTTGGAAGATTGTTATGCCATTGCCAAAGACCCCAAAAACATGCCTAAAAAAAGGTATACACGAAAGAAAAAATAAAAGGAAGCACCATCAATACCACTTATTTGCTACTTTAGTGCCCCGAAAGCAAATATTACCTTATGGAAGCGGAGATTTATTTTGAACCCATTTCACCTGTATTAACTGAAATTCTGGAAAACGACGAGGCCGACAGCCTCTGCAAGCTGATTACGGCTTACACCGAGAAAGGAAAATTCCCTTCGCTCGATGATGTCCAATTAGCCATTATCGGAATCAATGAAGACCGGAGAGCACTTGAAAACCAAGGATGTGCACAAGCTCCGGACCAGGTTAGGGCCAACCTTTACTCCTTACAAAACCATTGGAATAAATTAAAAATAGCCGATCTGGGAAATATCAAACAGGGACACACGGTCGAAGATACTTATTTTGCCGTTAAAGAGGTAGTTGCTACTTTGGTAAAGAGGGAAATTATCCCCATCCTGATTGGTGGAAGTCAAGATTTGACTTATGCCAATTACCTGGCTTACGAAAACATTGGAAGGGTTGTCAATATCGCCACCATCGACCCCATCTTCGATTTGGGACACGATTCCGAAAACCTTAGTTCACGTTCCTATCTGAGCCGGATCATCCTTCACCAACCCAATTTCTTATTCAATTATACCAACATTGGATACCAGAGTTATTTTGTCAATCAAGATGCATTGGTACTGATGAAAAACCTGTTCTTTGATATCAACCGGCTTGGAAATGCACGTGCCAATCTGGAAGAAACCGAACCGATGGTACGCAACGCTGACATTGTTTCCATTGATGTTTCAGCCATCAGGGCTTCCGATTTACCCGGATCATTTTATGCCGGCCCCAACGGATTTTCAGGAGAGGAAGTTTGCCAGATATGCAGGTATGCAGGCATGAGCGACAAGCTCAGTTCCATTGGGTTTTATGAATTAAACCCCGCATTCGACCCCCGTGGCCTCAGCGCAAGTTTGGTAGCCCAAATGATATGGTATTTTATGGATGGATTTGTCAACCGCAAGCATGAATTTCCTGACAAAGACCAGAAAAATTTTATTCGCTTCAGGGTGTATCTCGAAGGAGAAAACGAGGAATTAATCTTCCTGAAAAGTAAAAAAACAGATCGCTGGTGGATTGAAATTCCATTAACCAATCAAATGAACAAAAAATATATCCGGCATCACCTGGCGCCCTGTTCTTATGCCGATTATCAAACAGCTCTCAACCAGGAAATTCCCGATCGTTGGTGGATGCTCCAGCAAAAGCTTATGAATTAGATAAGTTTCTTATTTTTTCAATCGGCCCGGATTGTCTTTTAAAAATCCGGCCCAGTTTGAGTAACTTTTTTTATCTGAGGCTTGATTACCCTGAAAAAAATGACAAACCGAGGCTGCCAGCCCATCCGTAGCATCAAGATGATTGGGGATATCCTTAAAATTTAAGATGCTTTTTAACATACCGGCAACCTGTTCTTTGGAGGCATTGCCGTTTCCGGTGATGGATTGTTTAATTTTTTTTGGCGAGTATTCAAAAATAGGAAGGTCTTTATAGAGTGCCGCTGCCATTGCAACCCCTTGTGCCCTGCCAAGTTTCAACATCGACTGCACGTTTTTCCCAAAAAAAGGAGCCTCAATGGCCAATTCATCCGGATGATATTGTTCTACCAAAGAAAGGGTACGTTCGAAAATCTTTTTTAATTTTAACGCATGATTCGAATATTGACTCAACTTGAGTATACCCATGGTAACCATCTCGATAGCATTTCCCTTTTGGTGAATGACACCATAACCCATGATGTTGGTACCCGGGTCTATTCCTAAAATGATACGCTCTTTAGCCAATGCAACAATTTTATGGCAAAATTAAACAAAACATACAACTTCCTTATCCGTTCAGTTATTTTACTGCTCACCCTTTACTATCTCTATCAACAACTCTTCCTGAAACATAACTTCAGCACTTTTACCGATCATTTTGACCGCTTTACTTCATACCGTATTTTTTGGCTATTCCTCTTTATTGTGGTATTGCTTATCCCGATAAATCTATTGCTCGAAGCATATAAGTGGAAACGCCTGATGGCAAAAATGGAACAAATAAAGCTCTCACAAGCTTTGAAAGCTGTATTGGCCGGTATATCGGTGAGTATGTTTATGCCCAATCGTGTGGGCGATTATTTGGGCAGAGTCTTTATCTTAAAAAAAGCAGATCGCGTACAAGCCACCCTGGCCACCATTCTTGGGAGTGCCGCTCAATTGATTTCCACCCTGTTATTTGGAATACTATCGCTGATCATCTTTTTGCCACATTGGCTCGACCTCTCGCTGAGTATAAACCAATGGGCTTATGTGGGTATTCTGTTCAGCGCCCTGTTGGTGATGTTCTTGATTGTTTTTGCCTACCTCAATTTCTCGGCATTTACCCTTATTGTTCAGCGACTCAGCGGACGGGCCTACCAGCGGATTGCCCATTATGCTGAAGTTTTTTCCTGGTATTCAGCTGCCGAATTACTCAAAATATTGCTTATTAGCCTGTTGCGCTATTTAATTTTCTCTTTTCAGTTTTATTTATTGCTCCGCATGTTCCAAATCCCTGTCGATTATTTTCATGCCATGGTATTAATTGGCCTGGTTTATATTATCATGACCATCATCCCTACCATTGCTTTATCCGAAATGGGAGTACGGGGATCGGTTAGCTTGTATGTTTTTCACCTGTATTTCAACGGACAAACCTTGTCAGAAACTTTTAGCCAGCAGGTGGTAACCGCATCGTCGGTGTTGTGGTTGTTCAATTTGGCAATACCGGCTTTTATTGGTGTCTTCTTTATTTTCAAGATGAATTTTTTCCGAAAAAACAGCTAAAATGTTTGCTAAAATATTTCTACTCGTCCTTAGCCTCACCGCAATTTGGTATATGATAAACCTATTTGTCATCACCTTCGGTTGGCTCAACCTAAAACCCTTTCAAGCTGTTCAGCGTTCTTTTCATACCCATGTGAGTGTTGTGATTGCCTTGCGCAACGAATCAAAAAATCTTTCCGATTTATTTCATGACCTTACACACCAAAATTTTTCATCCGACTTATGGGAAATCATCTTTGTGGATGACCACTCCGAAGATAACAGCCTGACGTTGCTACACAAATTCCAAGCAACCCATCCTAACCTTGAGATTCGGATAATCGAAGCCAAAGGAGCAGGAAAAAAACAAGCTTTACTCCAAGGTATTCAACAAGCCAAAGGAACATTGATTGTGAACACCGATGCCGATTGCCGGATTCCTCAATCGTGGTTATCGCGAATGGTTAGTTTTTATGAACAGGAAAAACCAATTATGATACTGGGATTGGTAGCTTATCGCGATGAAAAAAACCTGCTTCAGAAGTTATTCTCGCTGGACTTTTTAAGCTTGGTGGCCTCCGGAGCCGGATCGATGGCCATGCATTTACCTTTGATGGGAAATGGTGCCAACCTGGCATTTGAAAAAGACTCCTTCCTTGAAGCAGGGGCTGAGGCTCAGAAGCAAAATTATGCTTCCGGTGACGATGTCTTTCTCATTCATTATCTGTTTAAAAAATACGGTAAACGAAGTGTACAGGTTCTTAAAAACAAAGACAGCATCATCACAACCGCTCCGCCTCGCCATTGGCGTGAATTCATTCAGCAACGCATCCGGTGGGGATCAAAAGCAAAAGGGTATCAATTGTTTTGGCCTGTTCAGGTGGCAGCAGTGGTCTTTTTATTCAACACCATGCTTTCGCTAACCTTTGTGATGAGCCTGATTGTCCCTTGGTTTATTTTTATCTTCTTTGTCTTTATTTTTCTGAAATTTCTGGTTGATCTGCCACTTCTACAGTCGTTTGGTGAGTTTTCCAATAAAAAAAATCTTATCCGTTACCTGTTTCCGTTTGAGTTGGTGTATCCATTTTACATTGTATATGCTGCATGGAAAGCGCTTTTTTGCACCTATGAATGGAAAGGGAGAAAATCGTTACATTAATTTTCACAAGAACAAATATGGATGACAAACCGATGCAGTCAATTTATCAAAATAATCCAGCCTTTTGGGAAGCCCTTGATCAACTCATCAGCCAAAAAGGGATCACCATCGACCGGCCCAAGGGGAGTAAACATCCACGGTTTACGGAATTTATTTATCCCTACGATTATGGCTATATTAACCAAACTCAATCGACAGATGGTGAAGGTCTCGATGTTTGGGTAGGTACGTCAGAAATAAGAAAAGTAAGCGCCATTCTCAACATCGTTGACATGGATAAACTCGACACGGAACTAAAAATATTGTTTGCCACCACACCCCGGGAAACAGAAGAAATCTTTAAAATAAACAATGAAATTATGATGCATGCAGTATTGCTGCACCGTTAACCATCAATCCGTTTTACTAACCTCCATCAGATATTCGGCATAGGCCAAATCCTCGGGCCAGGTAATTTTGATATTTTCCCTATTCCCTTGCACCACATGAATCATCTCACCATAACTTTCAACAACAGTTGCATCATCCGTAAACCGATCGTTATAAACCTGCCGGTAGGCATTTTTAAGTAGTTCCGAATGAAACACCTGCGGCGTTTGAACCGCCCTGAATTTATCGCGATCCACGGCTTTGCTCAATCCATTCTCAACCTGACGCATGCTATCGCTAATGTCAACCACAGGAATTGCATTTCCGTGAACGGCTGCAGTCCTGAAACAAAGCTGAATGGTTTTTTGGCTTACCAACGGACGAACAGCGTCGTGAACACATACCAGGCTTTTGTCCGGAACAGACATCAGTGCATTCTTTACCGAGTGGTAGCGCGTAGGACCTCCCTCAACAATTTGATGAGGCCAATCAAAACCATACTGAACACAAAGGTGCTTCCACTGCCCAATTTCTATCCCGGGCAATACAAGTAAAAATTTGGCCTTGTTGTAAAACATCGAAAAAGCTTCAAAAGTTCGCATGACCACCGGTTTTCCGCCCAGCAACATAAATTGTTTGGGTTGAACCGAATCCATGCGCAAGCCTTTTCCTCCTGCTACCAGTATGATATACGTATCCATGAATTTTTTAGAATGACGCCATAAAAGTAGATAAAAATTCCGACTATATTTTTCGGAATCCGGGAGACCTTTTCCAGGTTAAACCGATACTTCAAGAACAATGTGTGTTTCTTTTTGGCTAAGTTGACTGTTAAAAGAGCATTTAACAGTACTTTTCACCAAAAAATCCGCTCTTTTCATCCCACTTCAAACCACAAATAGAGGCATCGGCTCCATTTTAGGGCTCTGCCGATATGAGGCCGGTTGTTACCTTTTATTGACGGTTAGTGCCACACGACCTTTGAATCAAATCAAAAAAACCATTGAAAAATAGTTTGATTCCTGAGGTTACACCTAATTAAATTGGAGAAAACCTTCTATTTTTGCAGAAAGTAAATCATTGAAGCGATACCGAAAAAATATTTATTCCATTCTGTTACTAATTGCTGGTTTATGGGTTTTTGGAAATACCTATGGTCAGTCCAAAACACGCATTGAAATTATTCATGCGGATGCGTTCAGTTATGATGTAAATCTTGGTAAAAATATTCAACGGCTCATTGGTAACGTAAAACTCAAGCAAGATTCAACCCTTTTTTTTAGCGACAGCGCCTATTTGAACGACAAAGAAAAAAATTTTAAAGGGTTTGGACATGTGCACATCAATGTGAACGACACCTTACACCTCTATGGAGACCGGTTGTTTTATCACGGAAAAACGTATCAGGCAGAGCTTTTTGGTCATGTCGTCTTGCAGGATGAGAAAGCCAGACTCGAAACCAGCCATCTGGTTTTCAACCGCAAAACACACCTGGCTTATTACGACAGGTACGGAACCATTCATTCCGATTCAAATATTCTAAAAAGCAAATATGCCTATTACAACACTCAGGATAAAATCTTTCATTTTCAAAAAGAGATTAACTTAACCAACCGCGACCAGGTGACCACTGCGGATACATTAATTTATAACACCAACAACAAAACAGCCTATTTCAGAGGGCCTACCACCATCAAAGGTTCTAAAAGCACCATACGGTGTACACAAGGATGGTACGATACCGGTCGTGATATCTCAAAGCTTACTCAACATCCCGAAATTGAAAGCAACGGCCAGTTTTTGTCGGCCGACAGTTTGCAATACAACAACCACACCACCTACGGACGTGCATTCGGAAGAATTCGTATAAACGATACCACACACAGGGTAATTGTAGAGGGCCATGTGGGTGAAATGTGGGATCAAAAAGGAATGACCTATGTTACCGATAGTGCTTTGGCCATTACTTACGACCAAAGCGATTCCCTTTTTATTCACGCCGATACCATGTGGATATACTTTGACATGAAACGGCAGGCAAAAAAAATGTTGGCTTATCGTGATGTGCGGTTTTACCGCAAAGATCTGCAAGGTAAAAGTGATTCGTTGGCTTATGCCATGAGCGATTCAAGTATGAAAATGTATGGAAAGCCCATTCTTTGGACAGGAAAAAATCAACTTACAGCCGATTCGATGCATATCGACATCAGTGGAAATCAAATTGATTCGTTGATTTTATACAACCATTCTTTTATTATTTCTCAAGACAGTACCACTTCTTTTAATCAAATTTCGGGTCGAAACATGGTTGGCTATTTTAAAAATAACCAAATCTATCAGATGAATGTAGATGGTAATGCCCAAACTATTTACTGGGTGCGTGATGAAAACAAAAAACTGGTAGGAATTAACAAAGCCGAAGCCAGCAACATGATTATTCGGATTGCAAACAACGAGATTAATGCCATTAATTACCTCGACAACCCCTCGGAAACCATGCTTCCCGAAAAAAAACTAAAAAAAGAAGACCGTTATCTAAAGGGCTTTCACTGGTTTGAAATGATCAGACCAAAAAACAAATTTGATCTTTTCAAAAAGCCCAATTAAAACAGTGAAAATTTCACGTAGCGGTGTGGGTTCTCACGAATATCTTTCAGGAGTAATTGTAATTGCAACGTTGATTGATTCAGCGCTTTATACAGGCTGTCGTTGGTCATTAAAGCACCTACCGTACCCTGTCCCTGATTCACTTTTGCAAGCAAAAGGTTCACCTGTTTGAGTGTTTGCTTGGTTTGTTCGATGGTTTCAACCAGTTGTGCTTTCGAAAGGCTATCGCTGATATTCTTAAAATTATAGACAATCTTTCCCATATCCTCTCTTTTATCGTTTAGCGTATTGGACAACGAGTCGAGGTTGGAAAGCGTGTGGGTAATACGCAGATTATTATCACGAATCATCTCATTAAGATTGGCGGAAGCATCATTCAGGTTATGAAAAGTACCTTCAATATCCTTAATACTGCTTTTCATCTTACTGGTGGCGTCCTTATTAAACATGGTAGAAATAGAAGCCACCAAACTATCCATATTGGTCAAAATGGCTTCCGCACGTGCTTTCATCGGAGCCAAAGCCGCATTCACCTCTTCCTGTAAAGTTACCTCCACCGTTCCGGTCAGGGTATCCCCGCTGATTGCCAATTCGTTGGATTTTCCCAAAACCAAATCGACCGACTTATCACCCAACAAGGTAGCATTAATGATGCGCGCTTTGGTATCTTTTGGAACAGGAAAGGGTTTGGTAATAACCATCTCCACCATTAAATCGCCGGTCCGGTCGTTGGTGAAACTAATGTTGCGAACCTGCCCCACCTGCATCCCATGAATAAGTACGGGGTTAGCATTAATTAATCCGCTAACCTTATGATAACGGGCATAAAACACCTTCTCATTACGAAACAAATCTCTCCCTTTAAGATAATTATATCCCCATATAAAGATTAAAACGGCCAACACAAAGGTGGCTCCTATGGATAAAACAGTTAATTTTTTCACGGTATTAGATTTTTAGCATGCAACAATGATCCCATAATTATGCTAACAAAAGTAGTAAATAAAATGCTCGATGAATACTGAAAGGGTGACATTCGGATTTACCCATGCTGATAAAAAACCTTCAGAAACACAACCAGGCAATTCAAATTTATCGTCGTATTTCAATTTTTTTTGCCTGCTGAATACTGATTCGCTTCCCTTGATAAAAAGCCACCATAAAGGCATCTTTATACCCCAATGATCGTATTTTATTTTGCATCCGCACCGCTAATTTCAGCGATGAATAGTGCCCTGAAGTATATTTATAGACCGATCCCGACCGGTAATGACTTATTTGACTAAGCTGCGGGAATTTTTTTTGTGGCGATTTGAATAAATGAGCAGAAGTATAAAACTGAACACGGTATTCAACCTTTGATGCTGTCCCGGTTTTTGACTGTTTCACAGGCTTTTTCACAGGCTTTGGTTTTACATCTGTCCGCTTGTTCGCAATAGCATTTTCTTTCTCAAATTCAATTTTATACGATTTGAAAGCCCGGTAAATAGCTGATGCCAGAAGGCTCTGACCTCTTTTCGAAAGTAAAAACGCTTCCTCTTTTGGGTTACTTAAATATCCCAGCTCAACCAACACGCTGGGCATGGCCGTTCGCCACAAAACCAAAAATCCCGCTTGATAAACGCCCCGCGCTTTTCGTCCTGCCCTGTATTTGAATTGATTTTCAATTTTATGAGCAATGTTTAAACTTTGTGCCAGATAAGTATTCTGAAAGAGTGATAGATTGATGTACGACTGAGGAGAATTCACATCGAATCCCCCGTAGGCAGTTCCGGCACTATCTTCATATAAAATGGCGGTATTTTCAGTTTTTGCCACCTGAAGGTTGGCAGCATTTTTATGCAACCCCATCACATAGGTTTCTGCACCATAGGGCTTTGGGCTTGGATTTGAATTACAATGAATTGAGATAAAAACATCGGCATGATTTTTATTAGCAATTTCAGCCCGGCGATATAATGGGATAAACCGGTCGGAAGCCCGGGTATAAATCACCCTTACATCTTTCAAATTATATTTAATGTAATACCCAACCTTTAAGGCAACCGCCAGGGCAATGTCTTTTTCTCTGGAATGCCGGCCCGAGGCCCCCGGATCTTTTCCTCCATGTCCCGCATCAATCACCACAGTACGAATACGGGCACCCCTCTGGGCATAAACGCCATGGGGTTGAATCAAAACCAAACAAAACACAATAGAAGCGAAAAGCCCCACGTTGTATAGGTTTACTTTAAATATTGAAGCTATATTTGCAAAAAATGTCATAGGCTTACGGATGATTAACAAAAATAAAGGTTCCTTTTTGTCCAGCACAGGTTTTACAAGTAAATTATTAACATCATTTTTGTTATTATATTTTATTTGCGGAACCTTTGTTTCAATCTATGCAGCCAATCTGTCCGACAGTATTGACCCGGGGCCAACAAAACAGAGCCCCACAAGCGACAGCCTGTTACCCACTGCACAAACCAAACCCACCATCGCTAAACAAGATACTACTTCCGGACTGGCCTCTTTGGAATTTGATTTGGTACGTCATGCCCGGGACTCGATTGTGCAGGATTTGGTGCATAAAAAAGTTTATCTGTACGGAGATGCCGAGATTACCTATGGAGATATCAACCTGAAAGCAGCCTACATTGAGGTTAATTTTAACGACAACACTGTTTTTGCCAAGGGACTCAAAGACTCCACAGGCAAAATTCAAGGCACGCCGGTATTCAAACAGGGTGACGAAACTTTTGAATCGACCACCCTCACCTACGACTTTGTAACAAAAAAGGGAATTATTCACGGGGTTCGTACCGAAAACGATCAGGGTTTTTTGCATGGCGATAAGGTGAAAAAAATGCCCGACAATTCAATCAATGTCAAAGGGGGTTATTTCACCACCTGCAACCTTCCTCATCCCCATTTCGAATTCCGATTTAACAAGGCCAGGGTCATTCCCAACAAAATTATTGTCACCGGACCGGTGTATATGCAAATTGAAGGGGTTCCCGTGCCACTCGCTTTGCCTTTTGCTGTTTTTCCAAACAATCCCAAACGACGCTCAGGTATTGTGCTGCCTACCTATGGCGAATCGGCAAATCGCGGCTTTTATCTGGAAGGTGGTGGTTATTTCTGGGCCATTAACGATAAAATGACCTTAAAAGTTACCGGCGACATCTACACCGGAGGCAGTTGGAAAATTTCACCCGTTTTTACCTACCGAAAAAGGTACAAATATTCGGGTAACTTTTCATTGGGGCTCTCGCGCAACATCATCAGTACCAAAGATGCCCCCGACTACAGCAATACCCGCGACTTTTCCATTCGATGGACCCATACCCAAGACCCAAAAGCCAGGCCCAACAGTACCTTTTCGGCCAACGTCAACATTATCAGCAGCAACTTTGTTAAATACAATGTTGTATCGGTAAACGATTATTTGTCAAACACATTTCAATCGAGTATCGCTTACCAAAAAAACTGGGCAAAGAAATATTTCTTAACCGTCAATGCCAGTCATACTCAAAACACAAAAACCCATCAGGTACAACTTACGCTACCCAGCATCACTTTTTCGGTAAACCGTTTTTATCCTTTTCGCAGCAAAAAAGGCGGACATGCCGGGCTATTGGATAAATTAAGCGTTTCGTACTCCATGAACAGTAAAAACACCATCAGTACTTCCGATTCCACCTTGTTTCAAACCAGCACCTTGTTGCATGGAATGCGAAACGGAATGGTTCACAAAATCCCTATTAGCATTCCGGTTAAATTATTTAAATATTTCAATTTAAGCACCTCCATCAATATAACCGACCGTATGTATGCAAACAGCTTGCGCCAACGATGGATAAACGATACCCTTATCCAAAACAACGACACAACGGTGGGATATGTAAAAACAGACACCCTCTCGGGTTTTAATAATGTATTCGATTTCAGCCTAAGCAGTTCAATCTCCACAAAACTTTACGGAATGCTCCGTTTTAAAAAAGGCCCATTACGTGCCCTCAGGCATGTGTTAACCATCAACGTGGGAGGTTCTTATGTGCCCGATTTTGGAAGCGAAAAATGGCATTATACCGATTTTTATTACGATGAGCTTGGTAACAAAGTCTACTACTCTAAATATCAAGGATTTATTTATGGTTCGGCACCCACCCGGAAATCAGGCAACTTATCGTTCTCGTTGGGAAACCTGCTCGAAATAAAAGTCCCTTCCAAAAAAGACACGGTTACCGGGCTAAAAAAGATACCGATTATTGAGGGGCTGGCTATTACCGGAAATTACGACTTTGCCAAGGATTCATTACGTATGTCAAACATCAACATGAGTGGTCGAACCCGCTTATGGAAAGGACTTACCATACAATATGCCAGCAGTTTTAGTCCGTATGTAGTTGACTCGCTCGGACATGCCATTAACAAAACCGAATGGGAAGTAAACCGACGCCTATTACGAATCAACAATTCATCGTGGAATTTAAGCTTTAATTTGAGTTTGAGTGATAAAGATTTCAAGAAAAAAGAAAAAAAGAGTAAAAAACAAGCTGACACCAAGTTGCCTCCGGGAACTCCCGAAGCCGAGGCCAACGAAATCACCCAACATCCCGAAGATTTTGTGGATTGGAAAATACCCTGGTCGTTAAATTTAAATTATCATTTTTCATATACCAACGTTCGCAATTATATAAATCAGGTATGGACACCTAAAAAAACTCTGGTACAAACTTTGGGACTTACCGGACAGGTAAATCTGACACCAAACTGGAAACTTTCTTTTAATACCGGATGGGATTTTACCAACAATCAGTTATCGTATACCTCAATGAATTTGTACCGCAACCTGCACTGCTGGGAGATGCGCTTTAGCTGGATTCCCATTGGCCCGCGAAAAAGCTGGAATTTTACCATCAATGTAAAAGCATCTATTCTTCAGGATTTGAAACTCACAAAGAAAAAGGATTTCCGTGATTATTAAGCCTTTGTATTGCCTCATTGAAGCATAAACATGAGAAAGTCTTTTTTTCTTTTATAGCCCATTTCAGAACCAAACCAATAGGATGATTACAAAAGCAGTGCACGATAACAAACCGACAAAGCAATGCTAATTCACGAAAGTGAACGAAAATAGAACAACAAAAGTGTAATGCTATGGTGTAAGAGAATTTTTTTACTTTAGCTTCCTTAAAACAAGACAATAAATTGAACATTGTTAAACATCTGAAAACGCTGTTTTTCTTCGCTTTTCTTTTGAGTAGCGGAGCATTATTTAGCCAGCAAGCGCCCCAGTTTACGCAGTATGGCTCGACCATTCTGTTTATGAATCCGGGCTATTCGGGTATGGGACAAGGCATCTGTGCAAACGGAGTGGTTCGTCAACAATGGGCTGGTTTTCAAGATGCTGATGGTAATAATGTTGCTCCACAAGACTTTTTAGTCAGTCTCGATGCTCCTGTTACCATGGTTCATGGAGGAATAGGCGGGGCTATTTTACAAGATCAATTGGGCTTTGAAAACAACATCGGTTTAATCTTAGGATATTCTTATCATCTGGATACTCCTTGGGGGTTGCTGGGGATTGGTGGTGCATTAAACCTGACCAACCGTACCATTGATTTTAGCAAATTCAAACCGGTAGAAACCAACGACCCGGCGCTTTTAAGTGCAAAACAGGGTGATATGTTGGTTGATGGAAATCTGGGTATCTTTTTAAAATCGAACCGAAACTTTTTTGTGGGATTGTCGGCGACAAACATTTTTGAAAATACCGGGAAAAATCTCAACACTTCGGGCACTGCTTTATACTACCAAACCGACCGCACCTATTATCTGCTCGTGGGAACCTCGCTCCTATTGCCCAATCATCCCCAGTTCGAAATTGTTCCCTCCATCCTTATTCAATCCGATATTGCTTCTACACAATATAATTTTTCTGCAGTCGTTAATTACAAGAGTAAGTTTTGGGGAGGTATCAATTACCGCTTCCAGGAATCCTTTGGATTTATGGTTGGGGTAACTTATGCAGGGTTCCGGTTTGGTTATTCGTATGACCTGCCCACCTTACCGGTTGGACTGGCAGGAAGCCATGAAATTAGTTTGGGCTATTGTTTTAAAATAAAAACGGACAAAACCCGGACAAGTTATAAAAACACACGCTTTTTGTAATAATACATCAAGCAACGAACAATTAGGAATGAATAGAAAATTCAAATTGATAGAGATGAAAAGAAGATGGTTGTTATACCTGTTGGTAATGTTTATCTTTTCGAGCTGCAGCAATACCGGAACAGGTGAACTTGTTGGGACCAGGAAAAACACAAAGCCTTTCTACCAGCCCGATCCTTACGGGATGGTTTTTGTTCCGCAAGGAAGTTATACCATGGGTGCCGGTGATGAAGACATCACCAATGGACATTTGATACAACCCAAGACGGTTTCTGTTTCGGCATTTTTTATGGATCAAACCGAAATTACCAATGACGAATACCGTCAGTTTGTTTATTGGGTACGCGACTCCATTGCCAGGCAAATTTTGGGAGATGTTCACCCCGAAGAATATTTAATCGAAGAAAATCCCAAAACAGGAGAAACTTATGACCCACCCCGCCTCAATTGGAAAACTAAAATCGATTGGAACAGCGAAGAGCAGGATGTGCGCGACGCCCTTCAGGATTTATATTTACCCGAAAATGAACGTTATTTCCGTCACAAACAAATTGATGCACGAAAATTAATGTACTCCTACTTTTGGGTCGATTTACAAGGGGCTGCACGAAAAGACATGAGTAAAAAAGGAGACCCTAAAATGGGAGCCTTTGCCAACCGTCCTGCCGGAATGAATAACCGAAAGGTTTTTGTCCACAACGAAACCATCAATGTTTATCCGGACACCCTGTGCTGGATTACCGATTATACCTATTCGTTTAACGATCCGCTGACCGAAAAATATTTTTCGCACCCGGCCTACGACCACTATCCGGTAGTGGGTGTTAACTGGCAACAAGCACGAGCATTCTGTGTATGGAGAACCGAATTTCTAAATAGCAAATTAAGATCGAAAAAAGGAGGCGTTGAACTGTCGGAGTTCCGTCTGCCTACCGAAGCCGAATGGGAATGGGCTGCCCGGGGCGGAAACCAATTGAACCCTTATCCTTGGGGAGGCCCTTATACCCGCAATGCCAAAGGTTGCTTTTTGGCTAACTTTAAGCCCCTTAGGGGAAATTATATCGCCGATGGCGGTTTACGTACGGTGGTGGTTGGCCACTATCCTCCCAATGATTTTGACCTGTACGATATGGCGGGAAACGTTGCCGAATGGACCAACAGTGCATACGATCCTTCATCCTACAATGTTTCGTGGGACATGAATCCCAACTACACCTACAATGCCAAAGAAGATGACCCCCCGGTGATGAAACGAAAAGTTATCAGGGGCGGTTCATGGAAAGATATTGCCTATTACTTACAGGTTACTACCCGTGCCTACGAGTATCAGGATACGGCCAAATCATATATTGGTTTCCGTTGTATACAACCTTATCTGGGACGTAATAAAGGAGATAATCCAAGCAGAGCTTCCCGCGTTTATCATTAAATATTAAGCATTAACAATAAAAAAGAATAGATCATGGCTTTTTTTGATTTTAATAAAACAAGAGGATACAGAAATTTTATGGCCAAAGTGTACGGAATTGGTGCTTCCGTGGTACTTATCGGGGCCCTGATGAAAATTAATCACTATGGCGGAGCCGATTTTGCTCTGGCAATGGGACTGGGAACAGAAGCCCTGATCTTTTTTCTCTCGGCCTTTGAAGATCCCCACGTTGAACCCGACTGGAGTTTGGTATATCCCGAACTTGCAGGTATGTACCATCCTGTAAAAGGGAGCGATGCCCAGGCCTTAAAAGGACGGCAAACAGCTACTCAACGCCTGGATGCCATGCTCGAAAAAGCAAAAATCGATCAGGAAATGATTGACCGGCTTGGTGAAGGGCTTAGTAAATTTTCGGAAAACACTGCAAAAATGGCTGATGTAACCGATGCAGCGATGGCTTCCAAAAATTTTGCAAAACAACTTAATACCGCCGCTGAAGCCACCGGTAAGCTGAGCCAGCTAATGGAAGAAGATGTGAAAGCAGCCGGCAGCTACTCGCAAAGCATGGGAACCATCAACCAGAAAGTTGAAATCCTGGCCAACGCCTACGAACAGGCAACCGATATCCTAAAAGGAAATATGGATACCACCGAGGAATTTGCCGGCATGGTCCATCAGGCCACCCAATCGGCTAAAAGTTTGGCCGAAAGCTATCAAAAATCTGCCGAAGTTCTTTCTAAATCGGTTGAAGCACTTGATTTTACGGCAGTTGAAGGAGATGCCTACAATGCACAACTTAGAAAAATTGCCGAGAACCTCGCCTCGCTCAATGCAATTTACGAAATCCAGCTGCAGGGCAGCAATACAGCCGTTGAAAATGCAGGAAAAATGCAGGAAACCATGGGTCAACTGCTCCAAAGTCTTGAAAAATCAACGGCGCACACCGGCCAGTTTGCCGAGCAAATGGAAACCCTTACCCAGCGAATGGGATCGCTTAACAAAGTCTATGGCAATATGCTTACTGCCATGAATATTCAGGCCTAATATAAAACAAAATGCATAACCCGATAAAACATTAGTAAATGGCTGGATATAAAGAAACTCCGAGGCAAAAAATGATCTCCATGATGTATTTGGTGCTTTATGCCCTATTGGCATTAAATGTATCCAAACAAGTCCTCGATGCTTTTTTGGTGGTGAACGAAAGCGTAAAAAGCACCAATGAAAGCATGAGTGAGAAAATTGCCTCTACTTATCTGCGTTTTGAAGAACAATACCAGTTAAATCAAGAGAAAGTAGGTCCCTTTTGGGAAAAAGCAAAACAGGTAAAAGCTCAGTCCGATGAAATTTTACAGTACCTCAATAAGTTAAAATTTGAGTTGGTAAAAAAATCGGAGAAAAAAGATTCTGCTTTCATCATGCAAAATTATTACTACGACTCGCTGGTACCCGATGAATATCATCCCACCGAAATGGTGAAACGAAAATTTCTCAACCTGAATATTGTCCCTACCAAAGACCGTTACAACGATGTTACAAATTATATGATTGGTGTGGGAAACACAAAAAAGGGAGAAGCCTATCGGTTAAGTAAAAAAATGAATGTCTTTCGCGATTCGATGCTTCATTTCATGAATTTACCCGACACCAGCACCAAAGTAGGTTTGATAACCAATTACCTGGGTAAAAAGAAAATTATTTACCGCAATGCGGACAACCAAAAACAAGACTGGGAAAACCATAACTTTTATTACACCATTCTTGCGGCAGATATAACATTGGTCAACAAGATTATTTCGGAGGTTAAAATGGCTGAGTTTGATGCCTTGAAATACCTCTACAGCTCCATTACCGAAAAAGACTACAAATTTGATCATGTGGAGGCCAAGGTGATTCCCAAAAGCACCTATGTACTCCAAGGAGGCACTTACGAAGCCGAAGTTCTGGTGGCCGCCTACGACACCAAAACGAAACCCAATGTAAGGGTTTTACAAGGTGCTGAAAGCATTAACAACCAAAATTTAAATAACGCTCAGCTAATAAAAGGTTCGGGCGGAATGGTACAACTTAAATTTCCTGCTACAAAAAAAGGAAAACACCAATACGCCGGAATTATTGAAATGATTGATCCCGCAACCAACCAAATTGCACGGTATAATTTCAATGCCCATTATACAGTAGCCCCGCCATCACTTACGGTGGCCCCTTTAAAAATGAATGTGTTTTATATCGGTGTTGAAAACCCGGTCTCAATCACCGCGCCGGGATTAGCAGAAGACCAGATTTTACCCCATATTACTGCCGGAAAATTATACCGCAAAGGACGCAATTGGATGGTTAAAATCAACAAACGCGTTCCGGGAAACAAAGTATATGTAAGTGCCATCACTAAAATTGATGGAAAAAATGTTTCTTTGGGGAAAGCCGAATTCAGAGTAAAAAGAGTTCCCGATCCCATTGCTGAGATTGCCGGACAAACCAACGGAAAAATTGATAAAAACATCTTGCTTGCTGCCGGTGCCATCATCCCCGACATGAAAGATTTTGAATTTGATCT
>CBETNY010000003.1:0-21334 GCA_965537275.1 uncultured bacterium
CTGATACGGTTTATGATGATTTTTCCGATCAATCGGCTCAGCAGTTCTATGATAATTATGCTACAAATAACGATTGTAATTGTGATGATCAATCCAATTTTTCTTTAAACCTCGGATTTGGTAATGCCTATTTTGGATCGAGTCCCTGGGACTGGAGTTTTTACGGGTTCAATACGTTTAATCCTTTCTGGAGAACGAGTTTCTATACTTCCTACTATTATAATCCTTTTTATTATGATCCCTACTTTTACGATCCGTACTACTCTTACTACGGTTTCTCGGGGTATTATCCTTACTATTACGGAAGCAATGTGTGGATGAACAATCCCTATTTCTATAACAATTATTACTTCAACTATGGAAATATTGAGAATGGTTACCGGTTGGGAAGAAGGACTTACCAGGTAAGGCATAACCGATTTGGAGGCTCTGCATTGCCACGGTCGGTGGTGTCGGGAAGCGCTTATGCTGCCAAACAGGCCAAACGTGCCGGAAGCCGGGTTGTTGGAAGTAAGTCAGCCAAACGTGTTCCCGTAAATCCTGAGGGAAGAAACGGTCGCGGTATTAAAACGGCTAATCAGGGACGCCCGCAAGGATCGGTACGTTATCAAAAAGATGCTGCACAATTAAAGCGAGCTGAAATGGCTAAAAGAGCTGCGTCGGCTCAAAACAGGAGCGGTGCCAATCGTTATGGCGCTACTTACAACCGATCCGGCAATTACCGTAATGGTACGGTGCGGAGTTCGGGGAGTAATATTCCTGCTTCTTCAAGATATAACCAAACCCAAAAAAGGTATCAGAAACCCGCCGGAAATAAGCAGGTCAGAAGTACACAAAAGTCAAATTCACAATACCGCAAACCACGCTATCAAAAACCGGTTCAGTATCAGCGAATTGATGCGCGCAGGAGCAGTAATCCCAAGGTGTATTACCGAACCACAACACGCCGGCCTGCCAGGGTAAGTACCCCTTCACGGGTGAAAAGCAGCCGGCCGGTGAGTGTGAAAAGCCGAAATGTCTATCGACCCATACGTAAAACCACAACAAATCGATCGGTGTACCGGCCTTCAACCATTACGAGGCCTAAAGTAAAAGTATATAGTCGTCCTGTTAAAAACCGGACTTCATCGAGTCATTATTCGGCACCTGCAAGAACTTATCGGTCGACTACTACCAGAACTTACAGTGCGCCGAGCAGGAGCTCTTCGTTCAGTAGTAGCTCGAGCCGTTCATCCGGATCGGGTAGCGTAAGCAGAACCACACGCAGTGGAGGTGGCATTCGCAAATAAGTCCGATTTTTTTAGAATTTATTCACCTTAAATTATTGTAATTATGAAAAAGTTTTTAATCATAACAGCCCTTGTTATATTCATTCAGCAGCTGCAAGCACAAACTGCAGATGATGCTTTACGCATCGCACAAAATTATTACGAAGGTACCGCAAGAAGTATGGCCATGGGAGGGTCATTTGGGGCTCTGGGTGCCGATTTTTCTACAGCCAGTACCAATCCGGCCGGCCTGGCCCTGTTCCGGAGAAGTGAGTATTCGTTTAGTCCGATTATCAATTTTAACTATATCGAATCGCGATACAACGGTGAAACACAGAATGACGAAAATGCAGACCTCAATATTTCCAACATGGGCTATGTAAAGGTGATAAAGAATTCGGCCCCCAATGCCAATACATGGAAATATATTCAATTTTCGTTTGGAATGAATCGCTTGCGTAATTTTAATTCAAACAAGACCATGGCGGGGGATAATGCCTATAACTCTAAGTTGGATGTGTTTTTGGAAAATGCCGATGGAATTCCTTATGGAGATATTGAAGATGACCCAAATGGTTATTATGGTTTCGATTTGCAACAAGCCTGGCAGCTTTATTTAATTGATACCATTCCGGGTTATCAAGATTGGTACTACAGTGCTGTCCCTTTTGGTGGCGTGTATCAAAAAGAGCAAGTGAGAACCCGTGGCGCATTAAACGAATGGTTTTTTAGTCTTTCGGCTAACATTAACGAAACTTTGTATTTGGGTGCCACGTTGGGTTTCCCCAGTCTGAATTATTCACGCGATTCGTATTATTCGGAAATCGATGCTGCCGATACGATTCCCTATTTTCAAAGTTGGGAATATGATCAATCGCTTCAAACTACCGGAACCGGAGTGAATGTAAAGGTAGGTGCCATCGTTCAACCTGCCAAATGGCTGCGGGTGGGTTTAGCTTATCACAGTCCGACTTACTACTTCAGCTTGCAGGATAATTGGTATACATCTACTTATGCCAATCTGGAGTGGACCGATCCACAAACCGTTTCTTCTCCCACAGGGACATATGACTATCATTTAAAAACTCCTTCGAAATTTTTGGGGAGTTTGGGATTGATTTTGTTCAATAGAGGTAGTTTTTCGGCTGAGTACGAATGGGTAAACTATTCAAAGATGAGTCTCAATGCCTCTTCTTACAATTTCCAGGCAGAAAATCAGGATATTGAGAATTATTACCGGTCGACCCATAATTTTAGAATGGGAACTGAATGGCGTTTTGGATTTGTTGATTTAAGAGCCGGCTATGCCGTGTATGGCAGTCCTTATGCCCGTAATTTTAATGATGGTATGCGCCAATCGGTTTCCGGTGGACTTGGTTTTCATTTCAAAAGGTATGTACTCGATTTGGCTTATGTTCATGCCACCAGAAATAGCGACTATTATTTTTATGGGAGCAACGACATCAGTGTGAATCCGGTTCATAATTCGTACACCAATAATTCTTTGGTGATGAGTTTGAGTTTCCGGTTTTAATGCTTAATCATCTATTTTATGCTGTATTCGGGACAAAGCTTCCTTGGCTTTGCCCCGAATACTATTTCTGTATTCTTTAAAATTGAGTTCCAGACAAATCGTGTAATATTGTTCCGCTTTGGCTAAACTATCCTGATTTTCATAAATCTGTCCCATTTGAAACGCTGCATTGGCAGCAAAATACCGGGGAGAATTTTTGCCCTGCGACAGGCACTGGGTATAAAATTTTTTCGCCTCTGGCAGATGATGGATGGCCTGTTCTATTCTTCCCGACCGGTAGGCCCATTCCAATCGTTCGTCTGTTTTGGATAGATTTGCATCGCTCTGTCCCAAGACTTTTTTTGCCTCGATAAAGTATCCACCGTCGTAGAGCAGACGTGCTTTGAGAAGTTGCAAATTTGGAACGGTCTTTCTTTCTGCCGCCAGTTGAGCCGCTTTGTCTGCCCCCACGGTTTCTGCGCCGTCCACCTGAATGCTGTCCAAATATTGAAAATATTGAAGGGTATCTCCTTCAAGTAAGGCCGCCCAGCCGCATTTTAACCAGGCATCTTTGCGGTAATTGTTTCCTTTAAAATGATGCAAGAAATAAAGGTACGAATCCATTGCCCGGGGATTAAGTTTTCGCAACAAACAGTCACCTTTCAAGTAATCGAGATAATAAAATGGGAAGTAGGCTTTCGAACGGGGAATTGTTTTTATAAACGCCAAGGCTGCTTCGTTTTGATGGTGATGCATCAAAATATCAAGTTTTAAAAAAGAGAGGAGCAGGTTTTGTTGACTTCTTGCATCAAGATGCGTCATCAGTCGTTCAAGATTATGCGCATCGGGGGAGAGATTCAGTTCAATAAATCCAAGATAAAAAAGGGCTTCGGGAACCAGATAGGCCAAATCCCTGTTTTGCAGCCCGGCATCCAATACCGAATAGATTTCTTTTTTTCCCTGTTCCACATTTCCTTCCATTGAAACCAGATGTAGCATCCATTGATATTGATCGGGGACAAGACCGAGAATTACATGCAAAATTCCTAAACTTAATTGATTTGGGATGAAGTGCGGAAAACGTTTCTTATTGGCAGTCAGTTGCCGGTAGGCCCGGTTGATCTCTAAAGCCGCTGTGAAATATTGCCCGAAGCGGAGACGTAGCAGGGCCCATTGTAAATTCATGTTGGACAGGAGGTACTGTTTGTAAGGGTTGTCGTCGTTTAAGCCGGTAATTTTATCATAACGGTCGTCAAAACCTTCGTTCGCCAGGTTGAAGCGGTTTTTGTCTTCGCTGATAAAACACGCCAAAAAAAGTTGGCTATTTTTTAAATATTCAACATAGACATTGTCCGGGTATTGATTGCTTTCTTGTAACAGTAGTTTTTGCGCTTTTTCAAACCGCAGGGCCATGATATGCGAATAGGCCTTTAGGCTTAACGAATCCATCCGGATGGTTTGTGCCGCCACCATCGAAGCAAAAAAAAGAAAAAGAATGAGTAAGGTGAGCGGTTTTCGATTCATTTTTCTGGGCAAAACGGACATAAAAAAGCAAAAAAAAGTTAAAAAAACAGTCGTACTTTCATGATAAATTTAAAGCCTTGACAAATGGAAACAGCTTTCAGCCTGCCTTTGCTGCTGATGTGGTTTTAACAAAACCTCTGTCAATTGGCTTCTGTCGAGTACATGGCCGCTAAATTATTGTTTTTTTAGCCTACATTTGCATAAAATCATAGTAAAATCCATGAGAATAGTCATCTTTGGAAAGAAATTCGAGCGTTCCCATTCCCCTTTCTTGCAGCAATTGTTTGATGCATTGCATGAACGTGGGGCTCAGGTTTGTGTGTACAAAGCCTATTTTGACCTGATTAAAGACCATATTCATTTTAAACAGGATCCCGGACGGTTTACCCAATCAAAAGAGATTGAAAACCTCGATTTTCTGTTTTCTATTGGGGGTGATGGCACCATGCTCGATGCCATTCCTTATGTGCACGATTTCGGTGTTCCTATTTTAGGCATTAATCTTGGGCGGCTCGGTTTTTTATCCAGTGTTTCAAAAAATGAAATGCACCGGGCCATCGAACATATTTACAAGGGTGATTATAAACTGGAGCAAAGAACGTTACTCCGTTTGGTTGAGCCTTCAAATATTTTTGGCCGGCTCGATTTTGCTTTGAATGATTTAACTATTTATCGCAATACAAATACCTCGCTGGTGGCTGTGGAGGTTTATATCAATGGTGTGTTTTTAAATACCTATTGGAGTGATGGATTAATTATTGCCACTCCTACCGGTTCAACAGCCTATTCGATGAGTGTGGGAGGGCCTATCCTGACACCGGGTTCTGAGAATTTTGTGATTGCACCCATCGCCTCGCACAATTTAACCGTTCGGCCCATCGTTATTCAAGACAATGCTGAAATTAGTATTAAAATAAACGGGCGCGAAGAGGAATATTTGCTGACCATGGATTCTCGCCAAACTTTAATTAGTAAAGCGCAGGAGATTAAGATTAAAAAATGTGACTTTAAAATAAATCTGGTACAAATGCCCGAACAAAATTTTTTCTCTACCATTCGCGAAAAGCTTTTGTGGGGAGTGGATAACCGGAACTAAATGTCGGAAGATTGTAAAAAAATGATAAATTTGCCGCTCAAAATCAGGGATAAAGATGGATTTTAATAAATATTTACCGAAGTCTGCCGGACTGGCTGGTATGCTGATTTTTTTAGCTGTGCTGGCCTCGGGTACTGTGCGTGCGCAGGCCTCCCTCGAAGTGGGTGGTCAGGCCGGTTTGGCCTATTATAACGGCGATATTAATCCCGCCTTGCCCTTTGTTTTGCCCATGGCCGAATATGGCCTTGTGGGCCGGTATAACCTGAATAACCGGTGGACCGTGAAACTGATGGTTACCCATGCAAAAGTAAAAGGTGACGATTTGGTATCGAAAGTAGTTAACAACCGCTTTCTGAATTTTACCACCACAGTGGATGATATTTCTCTTAGCGGTGAATTTAATTTTAAAGACTATTTTACCGGCAGTCGCAAAAATATGTTTACTCCTTATTTAATGGGTGGCGTGGGCATGTTTTTCTATACGCCCAAAGGTGAAAATAATGGCCAATTGTACGATTTGCGGTCGTTGGGTACCGAAGGTCAAAACGATACAGCACTGCACCTTTCGCCGTATAAAAAATACAGCTTTGCTTTGGTGTTTGGTTTTGGATTTAAATATAGTTTGACCCGCCGGATTGGATTGGGCTTTGAATGGTCGATGCATAAAACGTTTACCGATTACCTGGATGATGTAAGTACCAACTATTATCTGGATGGCACGCAGATGGATCCAAACAATTTAACTGCCCCGGAGTATTTTTCCGATCCCAGTTTAAGTCATTTACCCGGTGAACAAAGGGGCAACAGTAAAACCAAAGATTGGTTTGGCTTTACCGGACTCACCTTAACCTATAAAATTGATTTAATTAAAAACCGGGGGTGTAACAGCCTTAAGTGGTAAATTTGGCATGAGCATATTAGGCAAAATAGATAAGGAAAAGTTACCCAAACATGTGGCAATCATCATGGATGGGAATGGTCGATGGGCAAGAAAACAAGGGCATGATCGTGTTTTTGGACACCATAAGGGGGTTGATGCTGTGCGTGAAACCGCTGAAGCGGCTGCTGCTCTTGGAATAAAATATTTAACCCTTTATACTTTTTCAACCGAAAACTGGAAAAGGCCAAAAGGAGAAGTCGATGCGTTGATGCATCTGTTTGTGGAAACCATTGAAAAGGAAATCCCTACCTTAAACAAAAATAATATCCGGCTCAATGCCATTGGTGATATTGAAAGCCTTCCTGACGAAAACAAAGTCAAACTTTCGTCAACCATGACGCAAACTGCCCATAATGACAAAATGGTGTTAACCCTTGCCTTGAGTTATAGTGGTCGATGGGATATTTTACAAGCCATTAAAAAGATGATGGCAAAGTACAGCCCGGAGCAGTTGGCCCATGAGGAAATCACCG
Organism: uncultured bacterium; assembly: GCA_965537275.1. Lineage (GTDB taxonomy): Bacteria > Bacteroidota > Bacteroidia > Bacteroidales > F082 > Sulfidibacterium. The sequence continues at coordinate 6,815 of CBETNY010000003.1, forward strand.
ATGCTTTTTTCTCCTCATTTCTGGATACGGCCGATATGCCGGAGCCCGAATTGCTGATTAGAACCAGCGGAGAACAAAGAATTAGTAATTTCTTGTTGTGGCAAATTGCCTATTCGGAATTATACTTTACCCCAAAATTGTGGCCCGATTTTGGTAAAGAGGACTTTTATGCAGCCATCCTTGATTATCAAAACAGGGAAAGAAGATTTGGTTTAATTAGTGAGCAATTAAAATTTGGAGAACGGAATGAAGATTAGTATTAGAAGCTTGATTTTGCTTTTATTTTTAACGGGATTTGGGCTGGCGCCCAACGGCATTAAGGCACAGGATAAAGCAAGTCAAGCGCTTTCGACCTTAAGCTACGATAACCCCCAACAATATGTTTTAGGTGGTATTGAGGTGACCGGAACCAGTTACCTTGATCGATCAGTGGTCATCATGCTCTCCGATTTGGAAATTGGTAAAAAAATTAAAATCCCGGGTGATGCCATTACCACAGCCATCCGTAAACTTTGGGATCAGGGTTTGTTTGATGATATCCGTATTTCAGCCAATAAACTTGAAGGCGATACCATCTACTTAAACCTCTTTTTAAGTGAAAAGCCCCGATTGAATAAATATTCTTTTACAGGAATTAAAAAAAGTGCCCAGGATGACATCAAGGATAAAATTAATCTGTCGAAGGGCGATGTGGTAACCGAACATTTGCTAAATCGGACCATAAACATCATTAAAGGTCACTTTCGGGATAAGGGATACTTGAATACGCAAGTGACCATTACACAACAAAAAACCGGTTCGCGTTCAGGCAGAAAGAATTTTGTTAACCTGTTAATTAACGTCAAAAAGAACAAAAAGGTAAAAATTGCCACTATCAACATTTATGGGAATAAAGCTTTTTCGGACGATAAGGTGAAGAAGGCCTTGAAAGATACCAAAGAGCAGGGCCACTTCGATCCGCTTCGTCCCCTTGGCCCTACGGTCATCCATTTAACCAAGGATGCCGTCACATTGAAATTCAAAAAATTCCGTGACGACCTGCTTGATTATGTGTTGAACAATTATAAAGCCCGTATTTTTAAAAGTTCAAAATTCATCAAGGATAAATTTGAAGACGATCTTACCAAAATTGTCGATGCCTACAACAAAGAGGGCTATCGCGATGCCCATGTCGTGAAGGATTCAATCTATACCATCGATAAGGAACACATCGGTATTAACATTTATCTTTCCGAAGGTCCAAAATATTATTACCGGTCGATTAAGTGGGTGGGAAATACTATCTATCCTTCCAAGTTCCTCAGCAGTGTGTTGGCCATTAAACCCGGAGATGTTTACAACAAAAAATTATTGGAAACCAACCTGAATTATAATGATAAAGGTTTCGATGTGAGTAGTTTGTATATGGATAACGGTTACTTGTTTTTCAATGCTACTCCGGTGGAAACTTATGTGGGTAACGATTCCATTGATTTGGAAATCAGGGTACACGAAGGTAAGCAGGCGCGTATCGATAAGGTAACCATCAGCGGAAATACAAAAACCAACGACCATGTGGTGATTCGTGAGTTAAGAACAAAACCCGGACAGCTTTTCAGTCGTTCGGATGTCATCCGTACCACACGCGAATTGGCCAACCTGAAATATTTTAACGCCCAAAGTATTAAGCCCGATATTAAGCCAAATCCTGCCAAAGGAACGGTAGATATTGGTTATAATGTGGAAGAAACCTCTGCCGATCAAATTGAACTTTCGGGTGGTTGGGGGTATGGCCGTATTATCGGTACCGTTGGATTAAGCTTTAATAACTTCTCGTTGCGTAATTTCTTTAATAAAAAGGCATGGAGACCGGTTCCTTCGGGAGATGGTCAAAAACTGTCCATTCGATTTCAAACGTATGGATTGGGTTACCTCAGTTGGAGTACTTCGTTTACCGAGCCCTGGCTGGGAGGAAAACGGCCCAATTCGTTTACTGTTTCTTATTACCACTCTCTCTATTCCTACACAGATTATCTGACACAATTGCAACGTAAATTTGCTACCGATGGCTTTACCGTTGGTTTGGGAAAACGCTTGACCTGGCCTGATGATTATTTTACTTTATATCAGTCGTTTAATGTCCAGTTGTATAAGTTGCAGAACTATTCCAATATTTTTAGAGTAGGTGATGGTAACGGAAATTACAATAACATTAACCTGAAGTTTGTATTGGGAAGGAACTCCATCGATCAACCTATTTATCCCAAATCGGGTTCCGATTTGTCCCTGTCTTTGGAACTGACTCCCCCGTATTCGCTCTTTTCTGATAAAGACTATGCCAGCTTGAGTGAACAGGAACGGTATAAATGGATTGAATACCACAAATGGAAATTTAAATCTTATTTTTACTTTGAAGTAGCAAACAAATTGGTGCTGGCAACAAAAATTAAATTTGGATTTCTGGGTGCTTATAACAACGATTTGGGGGTTACTCCTTTCCAACGTTTTTATTTGGGTGGTGATGGCTTATCGGGATATAATAACTTCGATGGTCGCGAAATAATCGGCATGCGCGGGTATGCCAACGAAACAGTGACGCCGTATTATTATAAAGATAAAAATATCGGTGGTACCATTTACTCCAGGTATTCGTTGGAGTTGAGGTATCCTATTTCGCTGGCACCTACTTCTACCATTTATGTGCAGGCTTTTGTTGAAGCCGGTAATTCCTGGGAAGGGAGTCGTAATTTCGACCCGTTTAATGTGAAAAGAGCGGCCGGTGTTGGGGCACGAATTTATCTGCCTATGTTTGGGATGTTGGGACTCGATTGGGCCTATGGATTTGATGCCATTCCGGGAATTCCGTCGGCTTCCGGATCGCATTTCCATTTCTCGATGAATCAATCCCTCGATTAACCACGGTCAGCTTGAAGGATGGAATACTTGAAAAGAAGATCGTGTATAGCCTGAAAAGGCGGAATGCCTTAGGCGGTTTAAAAATAGATTTGATCAGTAACTTACAAAATCACGACACATGAAAAGAGTTGTAATTTCCACATTGGTTTTTATCGGGCTTTTCATCCTGGCCATGCCTTTGGCTTCGGTGGCCCAGAAACAAGCCTTTATCGACAGCGAGTATATTTTGAACAATATTCCCGAATATACCGATGCCCAGGATATTTTAAATAATTTATCTGAAAAATGGCAGAAAGAAATCGAGACAAAACACCAGATGGTGAAGCAGATGTACGAAAAATATCAGGCTGAAGAGGTGCTTTTGCCCAACGATGTGAAAAAAAAGCGGCAGGATGCCATTATGAAAAAAAATGCTGAAGTGCAGGCGCTGCAGAAAAAATATTTCGGCCCTAAAGGTGAATTGTTTAAAAAACGGGAAGCCTTGGTGAAACCGATTCAGGAGAAAGTGTATAATGCCATTGAAACCGTGGCCACTGAACGGAATATCGATTTGGTTTTCGATAAAGCCGGCGGTCCCAGCCTGATTTATGGAAATCCGAAATTTGATATCAGCGACATGGTGCTTGATGAATTGGGTAGGGTGATGCAAACCAGCGGACAGCAAGTGGGCAAATAAATTTCGGATTGATTGAAAAGAATAAAGGATGATTCGGGTAAATGACGGCTGTAAGTCACCATTAATTTAACGATTTTTATGAGGTCAAAAAAAGAAATTATCATGGTCTCAATGAAAAATTTTTTACATTTGCCCCTCAATCTACAGTAAACAAGTACTAATATCAATATTCATTTAAATGAAAACAGTTAAAAAAGGATTTTTACTCTTAGCAATTGCCCTGCTTTTTTCGGGCATGGGATTTGCCCAGGGCACATTGAAAATCGGTTATGTTGATTCAAACAAATTGATGGGAATGATGCCGGAAACCGATTCAGCCCAGGCTCAGGTGAAGCGTTATGCAGAAAATCTGCAATCGCAAATGAAAGCCATGGCACAGGAATATCAAAGTAAAGTGCAGGATTACCAAAGCAATGTAGGTACCATGTCCGATTTAATCAGACAAACCAAAGAAAAAGAAATTTCTGATTTGCAACAGCGTATCCAGGCTTTCCAGGCTTCTGCCGACCAGGATATTCAGAAAAAACAACAAGAACTTTTTCAGCCGGTTATCGAAAAGGTGAAAAATGCCATCAGCAGTGTAGGAAAAGCCAATGGGTATACCTATATCCTTGATGTTTCTCAAGGTGTGGTGTTGTTTTACGATAACGGAGATAACATTCTTCCTTTGGTGAAAAAGAAATTGAATTTGAAGTAAAATTCATTGGAAAATAAAAAAATCCTGCCCGTTTTGGAGCAGGATTTTTTTTGTTGATATTTTCTCAATCCTCATCGTACCAACCGGCATACATGTTATAGTTGTCGGCAATGCGATGTACCTCTCCCTCCAACAGGGCAGGGTCCATTTCTTTGATCTTTTTTGCAGGAATGCCGGCATACACGCTGCCCGATTTTACAACCGTATTTTTTGAAACAACGGCTCCTGCAGCAATTACCGAATTCGATTCAATCACTACATTGTCCATCACAATGGCTCCCATCCCAATCAATACGTTGCTGTGAATAGTGCAGCCGTGGATGATGGCTCCGTGGGCAATGGAAACCTTGTCACCAATGCTTACCGGTGATTTTTGATAGGTACAGTGAATGATGACGCCATCCTGAATATTAACCTGGTTTCCGATCCTGATTTGGTGTACATCGCCGCGAATTACGGCATTAAACCAAACACTACAGGCATCGCCCAGCACAACATCACCAGTTAAGGTGGCGTTGTCTGCAATAAAACAATCTTTTCCCCAGCGGGGTTTTATTCCTTTTACCGATCTAATGGTTGCCATGTTGTTCTTGTTTATTGGGATAGTCGATTGAATAATGCAGGCCAATGCTCTCTTTGCGATTCATGGCCATTTTTATTACCAAATAAGCCACATTAATCATGTTTCTTAGTTCACAGATCTCTTTTGAGACGATTGATTTTTCATACAAATCTTCTGTTTCTTTGTATAGAATTTCAAGGCGGTCGAAAGCCCTCTGCAATCGCAGGTTCGATCTGACGATGCCCACATAACTACTCATGATGGCTTGTAATTCTTTTTTCGATTGGGTAATCAAAATCATCTCTTCATTCAACACCCTGCCTTCGGAATCCCATGTGGGAATATTCTCTTGGAAATTAAGTTGTTTGGCCGCTCGAATGGCATCCTGACTGGCGCGGTGTGAAAATACGGCTGCTTCGAGCAGTGAGTTGGAAGCAAGGCGGTTGGCGCCGTGTAAACCGGTGCAGGCCACTTCGCCGGCAGCGTAGAGGTTGTGAATGCTGGTTTTTCCGTTTTCGTCGGTCTTAATCCCGCCACAGGCATAATGGGCTGCAGGTACCACCGGTATCATGGCTTTGGTGATGTCGATGCCAATACTTAAACATTTGGCATAAATGGTGGGAAAATGGTGCAGAATTTCATTTTTGTCGATGTCGCGGGCATCCAGATAAACAAAGTCATCTCCCGACAGTTTCATCTCGTTGTCAATGGCACGGGCCACAATATCGCGTGGTGCGAGCGATCCAAGCGGATGGTATTTCTCCATAAAGGGTTTCCCTTTACGGGTTTTTAAAATGGCGCCGGATCCACGCAACGCTTCAGTAATTAAAAAGGAGGGCTTTTCACCCGGATTGTAAAGCGAGGTGGGATGAAACTGCACAAACTCCAGATTTTCGAGCTGCGCTTTGGCCCTGTAGGCCATGGCCAGTCCATCACCCGTTGCAAAAAGCGGGTTGGTGGTGGTTTGATAGATGTTTCCCATGCCGCCTGTTGCTACCATGGTGGTTTTTGCAATGATGGTTTCTACCTGCCCTGTTCTTTCGTTCAGGGCGTAAGCGCCAAAACATTGAATATCGGTTCTGCGCCGGTTCACCTCTTCATTCAGATGATGTTGGGTGATTAAATCGATGGCAAAATATTGTTCTAAAATTTCAATGTTGGGATGCTGTCGAACCTTTTCGCTCAATGCTCGTTGGATTTCAAACCCTGTGTTATCCTGATGATGAAGGATGCGAAATTCCGAGTGTCCGCCTTCACGGGCCAAAGCATATTTTCCGGATTTCTCTTTGTCGAACTGGGTACCCCAATCGATGAGCTCTTTTACCCGTTCGGTCGACTCGGTGATGGTGATTTTAACAATGTTTTTATCGTTGATACCTGCACCGGCTTTCAAAGTATCGGCAATATGTTTTTCGTAGTTGTCGGGCGAGTACATAACCACCGCAATACCTCCCTGAGCATAGGAAGTTGCCGTATCGTCCATCCCTGATTTGGATAAAATAAGAACCTTACCATGTTCGGCTACTTTGAGTGCATAAATTAAACCTGCACTTCCTGAGCCAATTACTAAAAAATCAACTTTGCGTTGCATGAAATGAGTTTTTCAGCAAAGTTAATGAATGAAGTACCAACTTAGAGCGTCTTTTCTAAAAACATTTTTATATCTTTGAACGTAAATCAAATAAATACCTCACCTCATGAAAAAATTAAAATACTTTATTATCCTAATTGTTTTGGCCGGATTGGCTTATGGATTTAACTATTTTGTGGATCGTGCTCCGATTTTTACAGGTTATGCGGCAAAAGATTTGGCTTCATGGACCTTTTTAACCCACCGTACCCAGGCTGATATTGAAAAGAACGATCTGAATTTCTTTCCCGTCAGCTTGTCGCACAATGTGATTGACAAACAAAACAAAACCGTTACCGGTACCTTTTTGGGGATGGCAAAACAGACCGCTGTGTATCGCGAAGGACTTGGTTGTACCTTGCTGGCTGATGCCAATTTGGATGAAGTGATGAAACAAAAGGCCGACGTGAAACCCTTACCTGAAAATCCGTCTGAAATTTATTGGCCGATGGGCGATAAACTCCGGGATACCCTTCCGCAGGGAGTGAAGTTGGAAAAATTACAAGCGGCCATCGACTCTGCTTTCAATCCCGGCAATACGCGTGCTGTGGTGGTGGCCTACGATACCCTTATGCTTATGGAGAAATATGCTTCCGGGTTTGATAAAGATACACGCATATTGGGTTGGTCGATGAGTAAAAGCATAACCAGCGCATTGATTGGTATTTTAAGTGGTGAAGGCAGGTTGGACGTAAAAGCGCCGGCACCGATTTTTGAATGGTCGAAAGACGAACGCAAGAAAATAAGGCTTGAAGATTTACTTCATCAGTCCAGCGGACTCAAATGGGTGGAGGATTACGGCGATATTTCAGATGTAACGGTCATGCTTTATCAAAAAGGAAACATGGCTAAGTTTGTGATTGATCATCCGGCAGAGTTTCCTCCCGATTCCGTTTGGTATTACTCATCGGGCAACAGCAATGTAATTTCCGAAATTATTCGTCGTACCATTGGAAACGATCAGGAATATTGGAATTTCCCGAGAAAGGCTTTATTCAATAAAATCGGGATGCGTTCGGCCATACTCGAAACCGATGCCAGCGGGAATTTTGTGGGGTCGTCTTATACTTTTGCCACGCCGCGCGACTGGGCACGGTTTGGATTGCTTTACTTACAGGATGGTACCTGGCAGGGAAAACGCATCTTGCCTGCCGGATGGGTCAAATATACGACTACGCCTGCCCGCAAATCTGAAAACCAGTATGGGGTTCAGTTTTGGTTAAACAAAGGAACCCACGAAATAAAAGGCTATCCCGATATCTATTTTTGCGACGGTTTTCACGGACAAAGGGTCTACATTGTGCCGTCAAAAGATGTGGTGATTGTGCGCATGGGGCTTAATGACCATGGTGAATTCGACTATGATAAATTTGTGAGGCGAATCCTCGATGCTTTGCCTTAACACCCTACAATCCTAAGAGTGTTTCAAGCGGGTCTTTTGATCCGAAAAGCATGCGTTCAGGCTGTTCGAGCATCTCTTTTACTTTTACAAGAAAACCAACCGATTCGCGACCATCGATTACCCGGTGGTCGTAGCTTAAGGCGATGTACATCATAGGATGGATTTCCACTTTCCCATTGACGGCAATGGGCCTTTCCACAATGTTGTGCATACCTAAAATGGCCGACTGCGGCGGATTAATAATGGGGGTGGACATCATCGAGCCAAACACTCCACCGTTGGTAATGGTGAAGGTGCCGCCCTGCATGTCTTCCAGCGTGATTTTGTTTTCGCGGGCTTTTATAGCCAGTGTTTTGATGGCTTTCTCAATTTCAGCCAAACTCATCATTTCTGCATTTCGAATCACAGGAACCACCAGCCCTTTGGGGGCACTCACCGCAATGCTGACATCTACATAATCGAAATGAATAATTTCATCTCCTGCAAATTGTGAATTCACTTGTGGAAAATGGACCAAAGCTTCGGTTACTGCTTTGGTGAAAAACGACATAAAACCAAGTCCAACCCCGTATTTTTCCTTAAAAGCTTCTTTGTATTTTTTCCGGATTTCCATGATGGGAGTCATGTTGACTTCGTTGAAGGTGGTCAGCATGGCTGTTTCATTTTTTACCGAAACCAGTCGCTGCGCCAACTTTTTACGGAGCATACTCAGCTTCTTTTTTTCACTTTTTCGCGATCCGCTCCAGCTTCCGGATGGCAGGTCTGTCGTTGGTTTTAGGTTGTCTTTATTTTCAAGGTAAAAGGCAACATCCTTTTTACCGATGCGATAATGCTTGAAAAAGTTCAGGAGTTCGACTTCGCTTATCTGGTTTTGGGTCATCATGGCACGGGCCAGGGGTGAAATGTTTAGCGGAATTTCACTTTCTTCCGGTTGAGGTGGGAGGGGGGCTTTTTCCTCGGGTTTCACCGTGTTGGTTTTCGCGGTGTCTTCGGCAACCATTTTCTTTTCTTCTTTTTTGGCCTTTTTTTTGGGTGCTTTTTTGCCGGCACTTGCCGTATCGATGGTAGCCATGACTGACCCAACGGCCAGGGTGTCGCCTTCGGCAGCCAAAAGTTTAATCTTTCCTTCTTCCGGTGCTGCCACACTTAAGGTGGCTTTGTCGGAGTCTATTTCAACTACGTCCTGGTCTTTATCAACCTGTTCACCATCTTCCACCAACCATGCAGCCAATTGTACTTCACTGATTGACTCTCCCGGGCTGGGCACTTTTATTTCAATAATCATGATATGTTTCTATTTGAGAGGTTTTATTCCTGTGTGAAATTTGCTGTCGATTTGATCAACGTTTAATTCTGCCAGTTCCTTTTCGAACGATCTCCAACGGTTTCCCATGCAAACCATGTCGCATTCAAAATCGACAAACGGACAATCACATTGATGGAAAACCTTATCTAATATTTTTTGTTGACGGATGGCATGGAATTTTGATGAGCCGCTGGCCGGGCTTCCGCTGGCCGGTCTTCCGATAAATTTCAACTTAAAAGTTTTGTTGAATTGTTTCTGGATAAAATCCCATGCCCCCATGTTGGCCGGCTCTTCCTGTACCCACATGTAGTCCAGTGCATGGGTGTATTTTTGATGGATGAGCTCGGTAAGTTGCTCCTTTGGAAAAGGATAGAGCTGTTCAATACGAATAAGTGCTACCGATTCATCTTTCAGTTTTTCCTTTTCGGATAGTAAATCGTAATAAATTTTCCCGGTACAAAGTGCCAAATGTTTAATTTTTTCCGGTTCAGCTGTGGGGTCGTCAAGTATTTCCTGAAATCCGCGCTTTGTGAAATCACTGATGGGCGATAAAACCCGTGGATGGCGAAGTAAACTTTTGGGTGTAAATACCACCAATGGTTTCCTGAAACTACGTTTTACCTGACGGCGAAGCAGGTGAAAGAAATTAGCCGGCGTGGTGCAATTGGCAATTTGCATGTTGTTTTCCGCTGCCAAAGTTAAGAACCGCTCGACGCGTGCACTGGAGTGCTCAGGTCCCTGTCCTTCGTAGCCGTGAGGCAAAAGCACTACCAATCCGTTCATCACATTCCATTTGCCTTCGGCGCTGCTTAAGAATTGATCGAAAATAACCTGGGCGGTATTGGCAAAATCACCAAATTGCGCCTCCCAAAGGGTTAATGAGTGCGGACTGCTCAAGGCGTATCCGTATTCAAATCCTAAAACGCCATATTCTGACAGTGGGGAATTAAATATCCGGAAGGGGGCTTGTGCAGGGCTGATGTGATTTAACGGTACATATTTTTCTTCCGAATCTTCAAGGCTTAAAACAGCATGCCGATGCGAAAAGGTGCCTCTTTCTACATCCTGGCCGCTTAAACGGACAGGAATGTTTTCTTCGAGCAGGCTGCCATAGGCAAGCAATTCACCCATGGCCCAATCGAGCATGCCTTTTTCGAAAACCATGGCTTTCCGTTGTTTTTGCATGCGGACTGTTTTTCTGTAGAACAGTTTTTCATCGGGAAGTTGGGTGATTTTGTCGGCAATTTCTTCCAGTGTTTTTTTGGAAATGGCCGTTTTAGGCGATCGGACGAAATCATCCTGTGTTGCTTTACGGAGTCCTTTCCAGGTATCCGATAAAAAACTGTCAATATTGGCTTTTTTGTGATTTTTTGATAGCTCAAATTGCTTTTCAAGGGTTTGCAACAGATGGGCTTCATCCCTGGTACATTGCTCTTGGGTAATGGTACCATCGTTCAGTAGTTTTTCTTTGTAGATGGTGTAGGGGTCGGGATGTTTTTCGATGGCTTTGTACAGCAAGGGTTGGGTAAACCGCGGCTCATCCCCTTCGTTGTGGCCATAGCGGCGATAACATAGGATGTCGATGAAAACATCTTTATGAAAACGGTTTCTGAATTCCATGGCCAGCTGAATGCTGAACACCATGGCTTCGGCATCATCACCATTCACATGAAAAACAGGCGAAAGCGTTGTTTTGGCCACATCGGTGCAATAGGTACTGCTGCGCGCATCAAGATAGTCAGTGGTAAATCCAATTTGATTGTTGATAACCAGATGGATGGTCCCACCGGTTGTATATCCTTTTAAACCGGACATTTGCAAGACTTCGTAAACCACACCCTGACCGGCAATGGAGGCATCGCCATGGATAAGAATGGGTGCTAGTTTGTTGATGTCCGAATCGGGTTTATGATCGATTTTGGCACGTGAAATTCCTTCCACTACTCCATCAACCGCTTCTAAATGGGAAGGGTTGGGCGAGAGAGTAAGTTTTACCTCTTTGCCTGTACTCGTTTTTCTTTTTTTGGTATAACCCAGATGATACTTTACATCTCCGGTAAGGTGTTCATCCTCATATTCCATGCCTTCAAATTCGTGAAATACCTCTTTGAAGGGCTTTCGTAAGATGTTGACCAATACATTGAGCCTTCCGCGATGCGACATGCCAATGACAAACTCTTCAATACCCAGTTCCGAACCTTTCTCCATGATGGCATCCAGCGCCGGAATAAGCCCTTCGGCTCCTTCCAGTGAAAACCGTTTCTGGCCCGGAAACTTCTTTTGCAAAAAGCGCTCAAAATAGACGCCACGACGAAGTTTCGTTAGGATGTATGATTTTTCTTCTTTCGAGTAGTCGGGATGGTTGCGCGTTTTTTCAAATTGTTCTTTTAGCCAGTTTACCATTTTAGGATTACGGATAAACAGGTATTCGACACCGACGGAACGGCAATAGGTTTCTTCGAGAAATTCGATGATGGTGGAAAGCTTGGCAGCTCCCAACCCCAGCTCATTTCCGGCCTGGAAGGTACGCTCTAAATCGCTGGTGCTTAAGTCAAAATTTTCAATCTCCAATCCGGGGAAATAGGTTCTGCGTTTGCGAACCGGGTTTGTTTTGGTAAATAAATGTCCGCGCCGGCGATATTCGTTGATTAAATTAATAACTTTAAATTCATCGGAGGTGGCCAAATTGGAATCGGCTTTTTGAGGATACGCACTGACGGCAAAGTCAAATCCCTGAAAAAAGTTTCTCCAACCTTCTTCAACGTTTTCGGGATTCTCTTTAAACTGACGGTATAATTCTTCAATTACTTGGGGATCGGCCTGATTTATAAAACTGTAGGAGTCCATTCGTATGGGTTAATAAATAATGAACAAAGGTAAAAAATATTTTATATTATTTAGAATATCTTTAAATTATGTAAGAATCTTATTAATTTTGCCGCCAAAATAGTTGTATGCAGGAATATATCAATTTGGGAGTTGTTACTTTGCTCGTCTTTATCCTCAATATGCCTTTTGGGTTTTGGCGCGGATCGGTGAAGAAATTTTCGTGGCAATGGTTTTTGGCCGTTCATGTGCCCATCCCGGGTGTAGTGTTTCTGCGCTACCATTTTCACCTTGGATTTCAGTTGTATACCTATCCTTTTTTGGTGGCGGCTTTCTTTACCGGTCAGTGGATCGGTGCACGCTATTATTTGAAAAGGAAAAAAGCCAGGGAAGCGCTTTTTTCCGAAAATTGATTCACCTAAAAGGAGACTCCACGGCAAAAAACATAAAAAGGCTTTCCATGAGCATTAAAATTCCCAAAAAGTGAAGAACAACGCCAAAATTGATAAAATAGTTGTGGTGCATGGTATTTTGTTCCTCCAACAACTGTAGTAAATTTTTCGCTGATTGGCTTCGCCTTTTCAATGGATGGGAAGAATGATTTTCTGCAAGGGCTTCAAAAAGGGCGCTTTCTTTCCTTTTTTAATTCTTTAACGTTTACTCTCTTAGCCTTTATACGATTTCTATTTACTTTTGCTGAAAAGTGAACCGTATGAAGAAAATTATACTTTGGATTTTACTTCTTGGATTTGTTTCGGCCAACGCGCAGGATACGCTTAGCGTTTTGCAATATAATTTATTGAATTATGGCAATTACACCAGCTATTGCACCAGCAACAATAACAAGTATACCACCAAAGACAATTATATCAAAACCATTATTCATTACATTAAACCGGATATTTTTTCGGTGAATGAAATCTCGGGTTCCAAAAGCATCCACTCCCATCTGCTCAATGAAGCATTAAATACCGATGGGATTGATTATTTTTCGATGGCTCCTTCCATCAGCGATCCGGATGAGTATTTGGTGAATATGTTGTATTACAACCACAACAAACTTGGTTTGGCCGGCCATCAGATTGCCCAGAGTTATGTGCGTGATGTGGATGTTTATAAACTGTATTACAAATCGACCTCGTTGGCTGTGGGGGATACGACTTTTCTGTATTGTGTGGTGGCGCATTTAAAAGCCGGAAGCGATTATGGCAACCAGCGAACGGTGATGGCCCGGAATACCATGAATTATATTGGTAGCCATCATCCCGATGAGAATTATCTGTTGATGGGTGATTTTAATTTGTACAGCGATCGGGAGGGGGCTTTTCAGCAATTTGTGGATAACAGCAATGTAAGCATTCGGTTCCATGATCCGGCCAAAATGATTGGCGATTGGCATAATAATGCCGATTTTAGTATGGTACATTCGCAAAGTACGCATACTTCCTCAAATGGATGTGCTTCAACAGGCGGGATGGATGACCGGTTCGATTTTATTTTGATCTCGAACAACATCAAAAACAACATCAAAAAGGTTGCCTATCTTGACGGAAGTTATCGGGTTGTGGGGAAGGATGGCAAACATTTTAACAGGGCATTGACCGATTCGCCGCAAAGTACCTCTGTGCCTGCTTCGGTGCTGAATGCTCTTTATAATAATTCGGATCACCTTCCGGTAAACTTGAAATTATTGGTGAACGGGCCGGTGGGGGTTCCGCAATATGCTCAATCGGCTTTCGACCGCATTGAATTTATAAATCCCGTTAAAGGAAACGAATTGAACATACGTCTTCAGTTGCTTTCGGATACACGGGTGAAAATTGAATTGTATTCGTTGCTGGGGAAACGAATGCTCCGGTTTACCCGTTCTTCTCTTCGCAAAGGCGACAATCAATTCAGCATCAATGTTTCCGATTTACCTCGTGGAATGTATGTAATTCGCTTTACGGATGGCAATGGCTTGTCGCAAAGCCGGAAATTAGTAAAGCGCTAAAGGTTTTTTCCTGCAAATTACTTTTTTAAACCTTCGGTATTCCCAACCACCAAAGTTTTCATTTTATCGGGATTAAGGTATTGTTGTGCTGTGGCGAGCAAAGCTTCAGATGTGCAATTCATCATTTGGCTGAGCACTTGTCCGTAAAGTTCAAAATTCAATCCCAGTTCACGACTTTTCAGGAATCGTTCGGCTAAAACAAACGAACCGTCAAAATTTCGGAGGTAGGAACCGTAGATGTAATTTTTTACTGTTTCAAGTTCTGCTGCCGGTATTTTTTCAAGGCTTAACTTTTCAATTTGATGTTTTACTTCTTCTAAAGCTGCCTCAGTATTTTGGGCATTTACCTCAGTGGAGACACCAAAATAATCGGCGTGACGGTGATGTTGAATGAAAGAATAGATGCCATAGGTAAAGCCTTTGTCTTCGCGAATACTGCTCATCAACCGCGATCCAAAATATCCACCCAAAACAGTGTTCAGCAGTGCCAGGCAGGGATAATCGTCGTGGGCCTGGTTAATGGTAAGGCAGCC
>CBETNY010000004.1:0-21274 GCA_965537275.1 uncultured bacterium
CTCGACTTAAGTCAGCGCAATGTATTTAAGCTGCGTGTCTATTTCCCTTCGACGAATGATTACACTGGTTCTTTAACGCCTACCGTGGCTGTAAAATTGCAAAACAGCTTACAAGGTGCAAATGCCTGGCAAACACAAACCGAAGTTAAAAATACCATTTCTCAATTCGACCAATGGGTAACGGTAGAATTTGATTTTAGCGCGATTGCCGATAGTGTCAACTATGATCAAATTGTGGTTCAGTTAGGTGGTGAAGGCCATAATGAGGCTGCTCAATTCTATTTTGATGATTTTGAGTTGGAATCGGTAACCGGAATTCCATCGCACAACATGCTGCCGGTAGCCATTAGCCCCAACCCGGTAATTGATCAGTTTAGAATTGAAGGAATCTCGAATATCCAATCTGTTAAAGTGTTTACGCTTACAGGCCGGAAAGTATTCGAATCGAACAAAAACGAACCTGTGGTTCAATTTGGTTCGTTTACTCCGGGTGTTTACCTGATTTCTGTCACAGATCAAAACAATCAAATTTACACAGCTAAAATTTTGAAACGTTAATCAATAAATAATTTGTATTAAAGCACCTTGTCTGATTGATGGCAAGGTGCTTTTTTTTTCTTTCCATTCTTCGCGGATGTAAAAATCAAATCATTTATCCAATTTGTCTTTCCGCATTCGATTTGTCATTTATCAACCGCGAAAACCAAAGAGTGGCCGAAAAAGGGGCTTTTATTCTTGCCGTAAAACACTTCCAAAAGCCCTTGTTTCTAGCCGAAGATGTCTGGTTAGGGAAACCGAGTCAGTTGAAATGATCAGTGCACCAAGTTCAATATTTCAAAAACCTGCCAAGGATGGGTTGATTTTATTCTCCAATTGTCAGGGTGTCGGTAAAAAAAGGTTTGGTTGGTTAGATTGGCCGGATTCATTGGGCATTTAGTTTTTAATTTAAAGTGAATGTGATTCACAGTGTACCTTGCGAAAATCTTGAGTAGTACCTTAAATATATAGGTTGCCCCGGAGTGAGGCTGGATATCCTGGTGACGCTAAGGGAGGAGCACCATGAAAAGCATTTCTTGCGGCAGGGATGGGAGCGGCAGCCCGGGGTGTTGCCAACCGATGTGTAGCAGGGCGGCAAGAGCGACCGCAGGAAGCTACTTGACGGACGTTGCGCAACACGGTTGGCAATACCCTGGCTACAGCGGACAGCCCGTGATGGCCGGTGGGTTGGGCCGCCCAAATAATTAAATAAAATTCAATGATTTGCTTGTCAATTTAAAAAATATTTTTACCTTTGCACCCCTGTTAAAGCGGAAAATAGATAAAAGCCACTGAAACAGTTAGAGTTAAAGGAACCTGATAAGGTAAAACGTTATAGGTTCAACGGCGGGAAAGCTTAAAAAAAGTCCTGCGCGGTGTTTTACAACTCCTACCTTATCAACCTCCTTTTAAGATTTATTTAAAAAAAGCTTAGTGCTTAGAAAAGTTTTTGTACTTTTGCGCCTCCAAAAAATAGAGGTAAAAAAGAATTAATAAAATTAGATATGCCGACTATACAACAGTTAGTAAGAAAAGGACGCAACAAACTGGTTGACAAGAGTAAATCTCCTGCATTGGATTCATGTCCCCAGCGTCGTGGTGTTTGTGTGCGGGTTTACACAACTACCCCTAAGAAACCTAATTCCGCCATGCGGAAGGTAGCCAGGGTGCGCTTAACCAACGGAAAAGAGGTGAATGCTTATATTCCGGGTGAAGGTCACAACTTGCAAGAACACTCCATCGTGATGATTCGCGGTGGTCGTGTGAAAGATTTGCCGGGTGTACGTTATCACATTATTCGTGGTGCATTGGATACTTCGGGTGTTGAAGGCCGTACACAGCGTCGTTCTAAATACGGAACCAAACGACCTAAGAAAAAATAGTAAATTAGAAAAGCATTTAAGCTCAAAATACAATGAGAAAAGCAAAACCTAAAAAGAGAATTATTCTTCCCGATCCTAAATTCAACGATGTGTTGGTTACAAAATTTGTAAACAACCTGATGTTGCAGGGAAAGAAAAGCATTGCTTTTAAAATATTTTATGATGCCATGGATATTGTAGCATCGAAAATCGGTGAAGAGGAAAATGCCCTGGATGTTTGGAAAAAGGCTTTAGCCAATGTTACTCCTGCTGTTGAGGTAAGGAGTCGTCGTATCGGTGGAGCCACTTTTCAGATTCCTTCGGAAATTCCTGCCGGAAGAAAACAATCCATTGGGATGAAAAACCTCATTGGTTTTTCGCGCAAACGTCATGAAAAAACGATGGGTGAAAAATTGGCGGGTGAGATTTTAGCTGCATACAAAGAAGAGGGTGCCGCTTACAAGAAGAAGGAAGATACGCACCGTATGGCTGAAGCAAACAAAGCTTTTTCACACTTTAGATTCTAATATTGACTCAGTATACAAATTAAGATGGCAGCCGAAAAAACAAATAACAGCAAATTACGCTTTACCAGGAATATTGGGATTATGGCCCATATCGATGCCGGTAAAACAACGACTACCGAGCGTATTCTTTTCTATACCGGAAAGAATTATAAAATTGGTGAAGTGCACGAAGGTGCTGCTACCATGGACTGGATGGTGCAGGAGCAGGAGCGGGGTATTACCATTACTTCTGCAGCGACTACCGTTTTCTGGGAATTAGCTGGTAAGAAACATAAAATTAACATCATCGACACCCCCGGGCACGTTGATTTTACCGTTGAGGTAGAACGTTCGTTAAGGGTGCTGGATGGTGCTGTTGCTTTGTTCTGTGCAGTGGGTGGGGTTGAGCCTCAGTCGGAAACTGTATGGAGACAAGCTGATAAGTATAAAGTACCGCGGATTAGTTTCGTCAACAAGATGGACCGTTCGGGTGCTGATTTTTATTCTGTAGTAGAACAAATTAAAGACCGTTTGGGAGCAAATCCTGTACCGATTCAAGTACCGATTGGTGCCGAAGAAGATTTCCAGGGGGTTGTTGATTTGGTGAAAAATAAAGCCTTTGTGTGGGATGATTCCTCACAAGGAACTAAAATTGTTGAGATTCCTATTCCTGATGATTTAAAAGAGACTGCTTATAATGAGCGGATGAAATTGATTGAGGGAGTAGCTGAAGAGAGCGATGAGTTGTTGGAAAAATTTATGGATGACCCCGATTCGATCACCGAACAGGAGATGATTGATGTTATTCGTAAAGCTACTCTTGAGATGCGTATTACTCCGGTAATGTGTGGCTCCGCTTTTAAAAATAAAGGGGTGCAGATGTTGCTCAATGCAATTATTGAGTTTCTTCCCAGTCCGTTGGATATTGATTCGGTGAAGGGTATTAATCCTAAAACTGATAAAGAGGAATTCAGGCATCCCGATCCCAATGATCATTTTTCGGCATTGGCTTTTAAAATTGCCACCGATCCTTTTGTAGGCCGTTTGTGTTTTTTCCGCGTTTATTCGGGAACTTTAAGTGCCGGTTCGTACATTTATAATGTTAATACCGGTAAAAAAGAACGGATTAGCCGGATTATGCAAATGCATGCCAACAAACAAAATCCACTTGACAAAATTGAGGCCGGAGATATTGGTGCGGCTGTTGGTTTTAAAACCATTCGTACCGGCGATACACTCACCGATGAAAAACATCCTTTGATGCTTGAATCGATGTCGTTCCCCGATCCTGTTATCAGTATTTCAATTGAGCCAAAAACACAGGGCGATATGGATCGTATGGGTGCTGCTTTGGCGAAACTTGCCGAAGAAGATCCTACGTTTAAGGTACGCTCGGATGAAACCTCGGGACAGACGATTATTTCGGGTATGGGTGAGCTTCACCTGGATATTCTGGTGGATCGTTTGAAACGTGAGTTTAAAGTGGATTGTAATGTGGGTCAACCTCAGGTTGCATACAAAGAAGCCATTACCACATCGGTTACCCATCGCGAGGTATACAAAAAGCAGAGTGGTGGTCGCGGTAAATTTGCCGATATTCAGTTTGAGTTGGGTCCTGCCCAGGGCGAAGAACTTGGTTTGGAATTTGTTGACGAGGTAAAAGGTGGAAACATTCCAAAAGAATTCATTCCTTCGGTCAAGAAAGGTTTCGAAGCAGCCATGGAAAATGGTGTTTTGGCCGGATATCCTTTGGAGAGTATGCGGGTTCGTTTGTTTGATGGGAGCTTCCATCCGGTTGATTCCGATCAGTTGTCCTTTGAAATGGCTGCAAAAATGGGCTTTAAAGCCGCTGCACGCAAAGCCAAATCGGTATTGCTCGAGCCTATTATGAAAGTGGAAGTCGTAACTCCTGATGAATATTTAGGTGATGTTACGGGTGACTTAAACCGTCGTCGTGCATTGCTTGAAGACATTACAGCGAAAGTCGGTTTCCAGGTGGTGAAAGCCAAAGTGCCATTGTCGGAGATGTTCGGATATGTTACGACTTTACGTACTTTGTCGTCCGGACGTGCCACTTCAACCATGGAATTTCACAATTATCAGCAAACCCCTGCCAGCATTGCTGAGGAGGTAATCAATAAAGTAAAAGGTATTATTAGTTAAAACTTTATATAAAGTGAGCCAAAGAATCAGAATAAAACTAAAATCTTACGATCACAACCTGGTTGACAAATCAGCCGAGAAGATTGTAAAGACGGTAAAATCGACCGGTGCCGTGGTTAGCGGTCCCATCCCTTTACCTACACATAAAAAGGTGTATACAGTGAACCGTTCTACTTTTGTGAACAAAAAGTCACGTGAACAGTTTGAGCTGAGTACTTTTAAACGGTTGATGGATATTTATAATTCATCATCCAAAACCATCGACGCGCTGATGAAACTTGAATTGCCCAGCGGAGTTGAAGTAGAGATCAAAGTTTGATAAACAGTAAGGCTTAAAGATTTAAAGCAATGTCAGGAATAATTGGAAAAAAAATCGGAATGACCAGTATCTATGACGAAAACGGGAAGAATATTCCCTGCACCGTCATTGAGGCCGGCCCATGTGTGGTGACGCAGATACGCACCAAAGAAAAAGATGGGTATGAGGCTATCCAGCTGGCTTATGATGAGAAGAAGGATAAACACACCAATAAACCGATGAAAGGGCATTTTGCCAAAGCAAATACAACCCCTAAAAAGGTACTTGTTGAATTTACCCGTTTTGAGGAGAAGAAAAAATTTGGTGATGTGGTTACTGTTGAGGTGTTTAACGAAGGTGAATACATCGATGTGGTGGGTACCAGCAAAGGAAAAGGTTTTCAGGGTGTGGTAAAGCGTCATAGTTTTCGTGGTGTCAACGATGCTACGCACGGACAGCACAACCGCTTGCGGGCTCCCGGTTCATTGGGCGCATCTTCCTATCCTTCAAGGGTATTTAAAGGTTTGCGCATGGCAGGACGTACCGGTGGTAATCGTGTAAAAATGATCAACCTTCAGGTGATGCGTATCCTTCCCGAAAAAAATGTTGTAGTAGTAAAAGGTTCGGTTCCCGGACCGAATAATTCATATGTAATTCTTGAAAGATGGAGTTAGCAGTAGTTAAGATAAACGGAGAAGAGGCCGGTCGTAAAGTGGTACTGGAAGATTCCATCTTTGGAATTGAGCCCAACGACCATGCTATATATCTGGATGTAAAACAGATTATGGCCAACAAACGTCAGGGTACTTCCGATTCCAGAGAACGGAGCGATGTGAGTGGCAGTACACGCAAAATCAAAAAGCAAAAAGGTACTGGAACTGCACGTGCCGGCGATATCAAGAGCCCGATTTTTCGCGGTGGTGGCCGTGTTTTCGGACCTCACCCACGCGATTATAAATCCAAATTGAACAAAAAGGTTAAACAGTTGGCCCGTAAATCGGCTTTAACTTATAAAGCCATTGATGGAGAAATTGTCGTGGTGGAAGATTTTAAGCTTGATGCGCCAAAGACCAAACAATACGTTCAAATTATGAACGATATGAAATTGGCAAACCAAAAAACCTTATTGGTAGTGAACGATGCCGACGATAATTTATACCTGGCAGCACGCAATGTGCCCTATGCAAAGGTCATGCGGGCAGAGTCGTTGAATACTTACGAAATTCTGAATGCCAAAAAGGTAGTGTTTATGGAAAGTGCTGTGGAAGCTACCGTAAAAATGTTTTCAAAATAATTAATCCGAATACGATGGGTGTAATATTGAAACCGGTAATTACAGAAAAGATGACAGCCAAAGGCGAGCGTCTGAACCAATTTGGTTTTATTGTTGACAAACGTGCCAATAAAATCCAAATCAAAACAGAAGTTGAAGATTTGTACAATGTACAGGTTGTTTCTGTAAATACTATGAACTATTCCGGCAAGAGTAAATCTCGCTATACAAAGGCAGGAATGATATCCGGCAGGACCAACGCTTTCAAGAAAGCTATTGTTACCCTGGCCGAAGGAGAAACCATTGATTTTTTTAGCAATATCTAGACGACATGGCTCTAAAGAAATATAAACCGACAACACCAGGTCAGCGCTTTAAGATAATTAGCGCTTATGACGATATCACAACCAGTAAACCTGAAAAAAGTTTATTGGCAAAGAAGAAAAGTTCTGGTGGACGAAATAATGAAGGTAGAATGACGGTACGCAACATTGGCGGCGGTCATAAAAAAAAGTACAGAATTATCGACTTTAAACGTGATAAAGAAGGTGTTCCTGGCGTTGTAAAAACCATCGAATACGATCCAAACCGTACGGCTCGTATTGCTTTGGTCAACTACGCTGACGGAGAAAAACGCTATATTATCGCCCCGCAAGGGTTAAAAGTCGGTCAGGAAATCGTTTCCGGTAAAGGGGTTGCTCCCGAAGTGGGAAATACGATGTATCTGAGTGAAATTCCTTTTGGTACAGTGATTCATAACATTGAATTACGTCCTGGTCAGGGAGGTAAAATGGCACGTAGTGCCGGGTCGTATGCGCAGTTAATGACCCGTGAAGGGAAATTTGCCATCATCAAAATGCCTTCAGGAGAAACCCGTATGATTTTACAAACATGCCGGGCCACCGTTGGAATGGTCTCCAATAGTGACCATCAGTTGGAAAAATCAGGGAAAGCAGGCCGTAGCCGCTGGTTGGGACGCCGTCCTCGTGTACGTGGTGTAGCCATGAACCCGGTTGATCACCCCATGGGTGGTGGTGAAGGCCGCTCTTCAGGTGGACATCCCCGTTCACGTAAAGGTTTGCCTGCTAAAGGGTATAAAACCCGTGCCACTAAAAAGGCTTCGAGCAAATATATTATTGAGAAAAGAAAGTAATCTAAGCTGAATTAAACAGATACGAATATGAGCCGTTCATTAAAAAAAGGACCATACATTCATTATAAGCTTGAAAGAAAAGTGTTGGCCAATGTGGAATCGGGAAAGAAAACCGTGATAAAAACCTGGTCGCGCGCTTCGATGATTTCTCCCGATTTTGTTGGGCAAACCATCGCCGTGCACAATGGAAATAAATTTATTCCTGTCTATGTGACGGAGAATATGGTTGGGCATAAACTGGGTGAATTCGCACCAACGCGAATCTTCAGAGGTCATGCCGGTAAAAAAGATAAAGGTAGAAAATAAAGCACAAAACAATGGGATCTAGAAAACATAACAGTGCTGAAAAGCGTAAACAAGAGCGTAAAACACAATACATTGCACGCTTGCGTAATGTACCCACATCGCCCAGAAAAATGCGGTTGGTAGCCGATCTGGTGCGGGGTATGGATGCAGAACTTGCTTTGAACGTTTTACAACATACCCAAAAGGAAGCTGCCGGACGTGTCTATAAATTATTACGTTCTGCCATTGCCAACTGGGAAGTCAAAAACGAAGGTGCCCGCATTGAGGACAATCAGCTTTACATAAAACAAATTATGGTTGATAGCGGTCGGATGCTCAAACGCGTTCAACCTGCTCCCCAAGGACGTGCCCACCGTATCCGTAAAAGATCGAACCATGTCACTTTGGTGCTGGGTAACCGTGTGGAAGAAATGAAAGCTGTGGAAACACCTGCGGAAGTAACAACGAACAACGAATAATTTAAATCTTTAACAATATAGATTAATGGGACAAAAAACTAATCCAATAGGACTCAGATTAGGAATCATCAAAGGATGGGACTCATACTGGTTTGGTGGAAAAAACTTCTCGGAAAAACTCGTTGAAGATGATGAAATCCGTAAATATTTAAATGCACGTTTGGCAAAAGCGGGTATTTCTAAAATAATGATTCAGCGTACGCTAAAAATGGTGACCGTTACGATCTTTACTGCTCGGCCGGGTATCATCATCGGCAAAGGTGGATCGGAAGTTGACAAGCTAAAGGAAGAGTTGAAAAAACTCACCAAAAAAGAGGTTCAAATTAACATTTCGGAAATCAGACGTCCTGAATTGGATGCCCGTATTGTTGCCAACAACATTGCCCGCCAAATTGAAGGGCGTGTATCTTTCCGTCGTGCGATAAAAACCGCCATTGCTTCCAGCATGCGTTTGGGTGCCGAAGGTATTAAAGTCGTTATTTCAGGTCGTGTGGGTGGTGCCGAAATGGCCCGTAGCGAAATGTATAAAGAGGGACGTATTCCTTTGCATACCTTGCGTGCCGATATCGACTACGCTTTGGTGGAAGCACATACTACTTACGGACGAATTGGTATTAAAGTTTGGATTTTCAAAGGTGAAATCTACGGCAAACCCGAATTGGTTGACGTGAACCAACCCAGCAGCAATGCACGTGGAGGAAAAGGGGGTCGTGGACCCGCTCGTGCCCGACGTCCAAGAGGAAAAAGATAACAGCAGTGATAATATTTTAAAGGGAATAAACAAATGTTACAACCTAAAAAAACTAAATATAGGAAACAGCAAAAAGGCCGCATGAAAGGTAATGCACAGCGTGGTGCCCAATTGGCATTCGGTTCCTATGGGATTAAAACCATGGAGCAGGCCTGGATTACCGGTCGTCAAATTGAAGCTGCCCGTCAGGCTGTTACCCGTTATATGAAACGTGAAGGTCAAATTTGGATTCGAATTTTTCCTGATAAACCTGTCACAAAAAAACCGGCAGAGGTAAGGATGGGTAAAGGGAAAGGTGCTCCTGAATATTTCGTGGCACGTATTACTCCTGGCAGAATCTTGTTTGAAGCCGACGGTGTTCCGTTGCATATTGCTAAAGAAGCAATGCGCCTGGCTGCACAAAAACTGCCTGTGAAAACTAAATTTATTGTTAGACGCGACTACGTAGAAAATTAAAAGACAATGAAACAGGAAGTTGTAAAAGAGATGAGTACAGCCGATATCATGGACCGGTTAGCCGAAGAGAGAAAACTCTTAACCCGGATGAAATTGAATCATGCTGTATCACCGTTGGAAAATCCTCAAAAAATCACTGAAAGCAAAAAAACAATTGCTCGTATGCTGACCGAATTGAGGAAAAGAGAATTAGAGGCAAAAACGAATAAGTAAGCAGTACAATGGAAAAGAGAAATCTGAGAAAAGAACGAATTGGTCTGGTCGTCAGCAATAAAATGGATAAATCCATCGTCGTTCGCGTGGAACGTCAGTTCAGACATCCTGTGTACGGTAAATTTGTCAAAAAGACGAATAAATTTATCGCTCATGACGAGAAAAACGATTGCAATATCGGCGATACCGTGCGGATTATGGAAACACGTCCATTGAGCAAGAATAAGAATTGGAGATTAGTAGAAATCATAGAAAGAGCTAAATAACCATGTTACAACAAGAATCAAGACTTGCAGTTGCTGATAATAGCGGAGCCAGAGAGGTACTGGTCATTCGAGTGCTGGGTGGAACAAAAAAAAGGTATGCCTCTGTAGGCGATCAAATTGTTGTCACCGTAAAAAATGCACTTCCTTCCGGTAACATTAAAAAAGGTGCCGTGGCCAAAGCAGTAGTTGTTCGTACAAAAAAAGAAGTCAGAAGAAACGACGGAACCTACATCCGTTTCGATGATAACGCTTGCGTTCTGCTGAATAGCACCGGTGAGATGATGGGTACCCGTATTTTTGGGCCTGTCGCCCGGGAATTACGTGAAAAACAATATATGAAAATTGTATCACTTGCACCCGAGGTGCTTTAATATCTGAAAATTAGAAGTTATGGCAAAGTTGCATATAAAAAAAGGGGATAATGTGATGGTGATTGCCGGAAATGACAAAGGAGCTACCGGACGGGTACTCGAAGTCATTGCTGACAAAAACAGGGCGATTGTCGAAGGCGTCAATATGATGTCGAAACACACCAAACCCAATGCGGATTATCCCAATGGTGGGATCATTAAAAAGGAAGCCCCCATCCATCTTTCAAATTTGAAAGTCATTGATGCAGCCGGTAATCCTACAAGGATCGGTCGCAAAAAAGATGAAAAAACAGGAAAATCAGTTCGTTACTCAAAAAAATCAGGGGAGGTAATTAAATAATGGAATATCAACCTAGATTAAGAAAACAATATTACGAGGAAATCGTTCCGGCTTTAACCAAACAGTTTGGTTATAAATCGGTGATGCAGGTACCACGTTTGGTTAAAATCGCTATCAACCAAGGGCTTGGTGTAGCGCTTGCCGATAAAAAACTCATCGATATGGGCGTTGCCGAAATGACCGCTATTACAGGTCAGAAAGCCGTTCCTACTTTCTCTAAACGAGATGTCTCAAACTTTAAGTTGAGAAAAGGAAATCCCATTGGTGTACGGGTCACTTTAAGAAGTGAAAAGATGTACGAATTTTTAGATAAATTGGTAGCTGTGGCTTTACCCCGCGTACGTGACTTTAAAGGAATCAACGATAAGGGTTTTGATGGCCGTGGAAATTACACCTTTGGTGTTCCCGAACAAATTATCTTTCCTGAAATCAATATCGATAAAGTAAGCCGCATCAATGGAATGGATATCACCTTTGTGACAACCGCCAAAACTGATGAAGAAGCTTTTGCACTATTGAAGCATTTCGGATTACCTTTTAAAAATCAAAAAAACAAGTAAACATGGCAAAAGAGTCGATGAAAGCGCGCGAGCGCAAAAGACAAAAGCTGGTTGAAAAATACGCTGAAAAACGGGCGGCTTTAAAAGCTGCCGGTGACTTCGAAGGGTTACAAAAATTACCTAAGAATGCTTCCCCCGTCCGTTTGCACAACCGTTGTCAACTTTCAGGAAGACCCAAGGGGTATATGAGACAATTTGGGATTTCGCGTATCAATTTTAGGGAAATGGCCCTTAAAGGTTTAATTCCCGGAATCAAAAAAGCCAGTTGGTAAATTAGAAAAAAATAAGTCAAGATGAATACCGATCCAATAGCAGACTATTTGACAAGAATCAGGAATGCTGTCGCAGCTAAACACCGAATGGTGGAAATTCCTGCTTCTAACTTAAAAAAGGATATTACTAAAATCCTTTTTCAAAAGGGATATATTTTAAACTATAAGTTTGACGATGATAATAAATTTGGTACAATTAAAATTGCACTCAAATATCATCCGATTACAAAAATGCCTGCCATCAACAGCATAAAACGGGTGTCAACCCCCGGGCTTAGAAAATACGTTGGAGCTGACGAATTGCCTCGCGTAATGAACGGTTTGGGAATTGCAGTTTTGTCCACTTCAAAAGGTGTGATTACCGACAAAGAAGCCCGGACGCTTAAAGTGGGTGGGGAAGTTATTTGTTACGTAAGTTAATACAGGAGAGAGCAATGTCACGAATAGGAAAATTACCCGTTACAATCCCCCAGGGTGTTGAAGTCAACATCAACGATAACAATGTTATTACCGTCAAAGGTAAACTGGGCGAATTAAAACAAGCTGTAGACCCGGCTATCACTGTTAAAGTGGAAGAGGGAAAAATTGTACTGCAACGCGCCAGCGAAAGTAAAGATCATAAATCAAAACATGGCCTTTACCGCTCTTTAATCAATAACATGGTGATTGGTGTTAGCGAAGGCTTTACCAGTGTGCAGGAATTGGTGGGTGTAGGTTTTAAAGCCGAAGGCAAAGGCCAGCTGCTCGAAATGGCGCTGGGTTATTCACACCATATCTACATGGAAATTCCTCCGGAGGTAAAAATTGAAACCGTTACCGAACGTGGAAAGAACCCGTTGATTAAACTGAGCTCTGCTGATAAACAACTACTGGGACAAGTGGCCGCTAAGATTCGTTCGCTTCGTAAACCCGAGCCCTATAAAGGGAAAGGGATTAAATTCCAGGGTGAAGAACTACGCAGAAAAGCAGGTAAATCAGCTGAGAAAAAATAGGTGCAGATTCATTATTAAACTGAAAAAACCATTAAAGAAATGGGCATTAAGAATAAAAAAGTATTTCGCAGAAACAGGATTAAAATGCGGATCCGTAAAACGGTTCGTGGGACTGCTGCAAGGCCTCGCATGAGCGTTTTCAGAAGCAATAAACAAATCTATGTTCAGTTGATTGATGATTTGGCTCAACAAACACTGGTTTCTGCTTCCTCCAGCGATAAAGGTTTTGGAGATGAGAAAATGACCAAAATTGAACAAGCTAAAAAAGTGGGCAAATTGATTGCCGAGCGAGCATTGGCTGCCGGTATTCAAAATGTTGTCTTCGATAGAAACGGATATTTGTATCACGGTAGGGTAAAATCACTTGCTGAAGCTGCCAGAGAAGGTGGACTAAAATTTTAGGAAATTATGTCAAACGCAAACGTAAAAAAGATTAAATCCAGCGAGATCGAATTGAAAGACAGGCTGGTTAGCATCCAAAGAGTAACCAAAGTTACCAAAGGGGGAAGAACTTTCAGCTTTTCAGCCATCGTTGTTGTTGGAAACGAAAATGGGGTTGTAGGTTATGGCCTGGGTAAAGCCAAAGAGGTTACCTCAGCCATTGCCAAAGGGATTGACGATGCTAAAAAGCATTTGGTGAAAGTACCCGTTTTAAAAGGTACTTTGCCTCACGAACAAACCGGAAAATATAGTGGCGCCCGGGTTTATATTCAACCGGCTGCTCCCGGTACCGGTGTAATCGCTGGTGGTGCCATGCGTGCCGTTTTGGAGAGTGTCGGGGTAACAGATGTGTTGGCTAAGTCAAAAGGTTCATCAAACCCTCACTCGGTGGTTAAAGCAACCCTTGATGCCTTAAGCAAAATGCGTGATCCTTACACCGTTGCCCAGGCTCGTGGTGTTGAATTAGATACTGTTTTTAACGGATAGGAGAAAATGAGCATGAAAAAGGTAAGAATCAGACAAGTCCGAAGCGCCATTAACCGGCCTGCACGCCAGAAAAGAACATTGGTGGCCCTTGGCTTAACAAAGCTCAACAGACCTAAAGAGGTGGAAGCAACTCCTCAAATTTTAGGAATGATTGAAAAAGTGAAACATTTAGTGAAGGTTGAAGAAATTTAAAATAAGACAAAACAATGGATTTAAGCAATCTTAAACCGGCTGAAGGTTCTGTAAAGAACAAAAAAAGAATTGGCAGAGGCCAGGGATCCGGACGTGGCGGTACCGCTACAAAAGGACACAAAGGGGCTCAGTCAAGATCCGGATATAAAACAAAAAGCGGTTTTGAAGGAGGTCAAATGCCTCTCTTCCGTCGTGTTCCTAAATTCGGGTTTAAAAATATTAACCGGAAAGAATATCAGGGCGTTAATCTGGATACCCTTCAGAAATTGGCCGATGATAAAAAATTGACCGTTATTGATCAACAAGTTTTGATTGAAAACGGGTTGGTTTCAAAAAACGATTTAATTAAGATTTTGGGACGCGGTGAACTGAAAGCCAAGTTGGAAGTCAGTGCACATGCTTTTACAAAATCAGCCAAAGAGGCCATCGAAACTCAAGGAGGTAAAGCCACTTTAATTTAATAGCGGATGAAAAAATTTATCGAAACCATAAGGAATATATACAAAATTGAGGAGCTAAGAAAGCGCATTGGCTATACCCTCGGGATCATTCTCATTTATCGTTTGGGATCCTATGTGGTGCTTCCCGGTGTTGATCCAAACATGCTTACCAACCTTCAAAACCAGGGTAATTCAGGTTTGATGGGCTTGTTGAACATGTTTTCTGGCGGCGCTTTTTCTCATGCCTCTATCTTTGCATTGGGTATTATGCCCTATATTTCCGCTTCGATTGTCATCCAGCTTTTAGGAATGGCTATTCCTTACTTCCAGCGTTTGCAGCGTGAAGGAGAAAGCGGTAGAAGAAAAATTAATCAAATTACCCGATATTTGACAGTCGCCATTGTGGCTTTTCAGGCACCGGCTTATATTGCAAACCTGGTTTCACAGGTTCCGGCCGAAGCCATTACGCCATTTAGTGCTGCTGTTAATAAACCGCCTTTGTTCTTTTGGGTATCATCCACCATCATCCTCATCTCGGGAACTTTGTTTGTGATGTGGTTAGGTGAAAAAATTACCGATAAAGGGGTGGGTAATGGTATTTCCCTCATCATTATGATTGGGATTATTGCACGTCTTCCCGGGGCTCTTTTCCAGGAATTTGTTTCGAGAATTGTAGAAGTGAACGGAGGTATGGTTTATTTCCTCATCGAGTTGGTGGTCTTAATATTCGTGATTTTGTTTACCATCCTGCTGGTACAGGGTACCCGAAAAGTTCCGGTACAGTATGCAAAACGAATTGTAGGAAATAAACAATATGGCGGAGTACGCCAATATTTACCCCTTAAGGTGAATGCTGCCGGTGTGATGCCGATTATCTTTGCACAGGCTATTATGTTTCTGCCCCTCACTTTGGTTGGATTTGCAAACAGCGAATCATTAAGTGGTTTCGCCGCTGCTTTTACCGACTTTAATGGGTTATGGTACAATTTAACCTTCTTTATTTTGATTATTTTGTTTACCTATTTTTATACGGCTATTACCATTAATCCTAACCAGATGGCCGACGATTTAAAGAAAAACGGTGGATTTATTCCGGGAGTTAAACCCGGACGTAAAACAGCCGATTATCTTGATAACATTTTGTCGCGTATCACCCTTCCGGGATCCATCTTTTTAGGTATTGTGGCAATTTTGCCTCTGTTTGCCAGGTTGATTGGAGTCAATAGTAGTTTTGCCTCGTTTTACGGCGGAACCTCCTTGTTGATTCTTGTGGGTGTGGTGTTGGATACCTTGCAACAAATTGAAAGTTATTTATTAATGCGTCATTATGATGGTCTTACCAAATCAGGTAGAATAAAAGGAAGACCATCCGCATTTGGTGGTATGTAAGCAATCGTCTAATGATACAATTTAAAACAGACGAGGAAATAGAGTTACAAAGACTGAGTTCTTTACTTGTTGGAAAAACGTTAGCCGAAGTAGCCAAAGCAATTAAACCCGGTGTGAAAACCATCACGTTGGATAAAATTGCGGAAACTTTTATTCGTGACAATGGTGCTGTACCCGGTTTTAAAGGGTATGGTGGATTTCCTGCCACGTTGTGTATCTCGGTAAACGATGCTGTAGTACACGGAATCCCGGATGATACCGAATTAAAAGACGGAGATATTGTTTCGGTTGACTGCGGAACCATCATGAACGGTTTCTATGGTGATTCAGCGTATACTTTTCCGGTGGGAGAAGTGGCCGAAGAAGTTCTTTTGTTGTTGGAGCGTACCAAAGCCTCGCTTTACAAAGGAATTGAACAAGCCGTAGCAGGAAAACGGGTTCATGACATTGGATATGCCATTCAGCATTATGTGGAAGGTTTTGGGTATTCAGTGGTTCGCGAATTGGTGGGACACGGAGTAGGACGAAACTTGCATGAAGATCCGGAGGTGCCGAATTACGGGCGCCGGGGAACAGGAATTAAGTTACGCGAAGGCATGTGTATTGCCATCGAACCCATGATAAATCTGGGTGTAAAAGAGGTGGTGCAAATGCCGGATGGTTGGACCATCAAAACGGCAGACGGTAAACCTTCGGCTCATTTTGAACACGATGTTGCTATCCGCAAAGGAAAAGCAGACATCTTGTCAAGTTTTGAAGAGATTGAAAAAGTATTAAATAATTGATAAACTTTGGTATGGCAAAGCAACAGTCAATAGAACAAGATGGTACGGTTATTGAATCCCTGGGCAACGCAATGTTTCGCGTTGAACTGGAGAATGGCCATGTCATTACAGCACACATATCCGGAAAAATGCGGATGCATTACATTAAGATTTTACCAGGTGACCGGGTTAAATTGGCCATGTCGCCCTATGATTTAACAAAAGGAAGAATAACATTTAGATACAAATAGCTGAATCATGAAAATACGCGCATCAATTAAAAAGAGAACGCCCGAAGACAAATTAGTACGTCGTAAAGGGAAGTTGTACATTATTAATAAAAAAAATCCAAAGTACAAACAAAGACAAGGTTAACCACTTGTTAAACAATTAAAATTGTAAATTATGGCAAGAATTGCTGGAGTTGATATTCCCCAAAATAAAAGAGGAGAAATCGGTTTAACCTATATTTTCGGAATCGGTAGAAGCACTGCTCAAAAAATCTTAACCGAAGCCGGTATCGATTGGGATAAAAAGGTTAAAGACTGGAGCGACGACGAACAAAACCGTGTACGCACAATCATTGGTGATAACTACAAAGTGGAGGGTGGCCTTCGGTCTGAAATTCAGATGAACATCAAACGACTGATGGACATTGGAACCTATCGTGGCATTCGTCACCGTATTGGTTTGCCATTACGCGGACAGAATACTAAAAACAATGCACGTACCCGTAAGGGCCGTAAGAAAACGGTTGCCAACAAGAAAAAGGCTACTAAATAATATTATAGAATTTATTTTCAGGAAATATATCGAAAATGGCAAAAAGGACCAGAAGTACAAAGAAAAGAGTAGTGAAAGTTGACCCGGTGGGACGGGCATACATTCAAGCTACATTTAACAACATCATCATCTCGTTGACCAACGATTCAGGCCAGGTTATTTCATGGTCTTCTTCGGGAAAAATGGGATTTAGAGGTTCTAAGAAAAACACCCCATATGCCGCTCAAATGTCGGCTGAAGATTGTGCAAAAGTAGCATACGATGCCGGTTTGCGCAAAGTAAAGGTGTATGTAAAAGGACCCGGTGCCGGACGTGAATCAGCCATCAGAAGCATTCACTCCTCAGGTATTGAGGTAACCGAAATTGTGGATGTTACCCCAATGCCACACAATGGCTGCCGTCCTCCTAAAAGAAGAAGAGTATAATTTTATTATTGAAACAGAAAAATTTAATTCGTTATGGCAAGATATATTGGCCCAAAATCCAAAATTGCACGTAAATTTGGAGAGTCCATCTACGGTGCAGATAAGTATCTCGAAAAGAGAAACTATCCTCCCGGACAGCATGGTCAAATGAAAAGACGTAAAAAACAATCAGAATACGGTATCCAGCTTCAGGAAAAACAAAAAGCGAAATATACTTACGGTATCCTCGAAAAACAATTCCGGAATATCTTTAAAATCGCTTCACGTCGAAAAGGAATCACCGGTGAAAACCTGTTAGCCTTGATTGAAGCCCGCTTGGATAATACCGTTTTTAGATTGGGTATTGCACCCACACGTGCAGCCGCCCGTCAGTTGGTTTCACATCGTCATATTACTGTTAATGGTGGGATTGTAAATATTCCTTCCTACTCATTGCGCGCCGGTGATGTGGTCGGGGTTCGCGAGAAATCTAAAAACCTTGAAGTCATCACCGAATCGTTGGCCTCCAACAATAAGTCCTTCTCCTGGCTCGAATGGGATGCCGATAAAATGGAAGGCAAATTTTTAAACTATCCTTCACGGGATGAAATTCCTGAAAATATCAAGGAAAACCTCATCGTGGAGTTGTACTCAAAATAATAAAATTAGACATTTTAAATCAAGCTAAACTGATACTATGGCGATATTAGCATTTCAAAAGCCTGACAAGGTTATAATGAATGAAGCTGACGACTACAAAGGACTGTTTGAATTTCGTCCTTTGGAGCCCGGTTTCGGTATTACGATAGGTAATGCACTACGAAGAATTTTGTTGTCTTCGTTAGAAGGTTTTGCCATCACTAATGTTAAGATTGATGGTGTGTTACATGAATTTTCAGCCATCGATGGCGTGATTGAAGATGTGACTGAAATCATCCTGAATCTTAAAAAAGTACGCTTTAAACAACAAATCCCTGATGAAAATACCGAAAAAGTAAATATCGTTATTGGAGATCAGAAAGTTTTTAAAGCCGGTGATATCAACAAATTTTTATCTGTTTTTCAAGTGTTGAATACCGAAGAGGTAATCTGCAACCTTGATCCATCAGTAAAACTGAGTATGGAAATCACCATTTCCAAAGGCAGGGGTTATGTGCCGGCTGAGGAAAATAAAGTGGAAGATGCACCCGTCGGTACCCTGGCCATCGATTCCATTCATACGCCTATTAAGAATGTAAAGTATCAGATTGAAAATTATCGCGTTGAACAAAAAACCGACTTTGAAAAGCTGGTTTTTGAGATCCAAACCGATGGTTCGATTCATCCCAAAGATGCCCTTAAAGAAGCCGCTAAAATCCTGATCCAACACTTTATGCTTTTCTCCGATGAGAAAATTTCCGTTGAATCGGAAGAAAAATTGGTTTCCGAAGAATTTGATGAGGGTACTTTACATACCCGCCAGTTGTTGAAAACAAAGCTGGTTGATTTGGACCTCTCGGTACGGGCATTAAATTGCCTGAAAGCCGCTGATGTTGAAACCTTGGGCGAATTGGTATCTTACAATAAAAACGATTTGCTTAAATTTAGAAATTTTGGTAAAAAATCATTGACTGAGCTCGAACAATTGGTTAGTAGTAAAAACCTTGAGTTTGGGATGAATGTTGCAAAGTATAAATTAGATAAGGATTAAGAACGATGAGACACAGAAAGAGTTTTAATCATCTGGGAAGAACCAGTGCACACCGTAAGGCAATGCTGTCAAATATGGCTTCATCCCTGATTTTACATAAGAGAATTACAACCACCGTAGCGAAAGCCAAGGCGCTGAGAGGTTATGTGGAACCCCTCATTACCAAATCGAAGGACGATACAACCCACTCTCGTCGTGTGGTATTTAGTTACCTGCAAAATAAAGACGCCGTTACGGAATTGTTCCGCGAAGTTTCTAAAAAAGTAGGCGACCGCCCGGGTGGATATACACGCATCATTAAATTGGGCAATCGCTTGGGTGACAATGCCGATATGGCGATGATGGAACTGGTCGATTACAACGAAAACCTCTTGAAGGAAACTAAGACCAAGAAAACGACTCGACGTCGTCGGGGTGGTAAAAAGAAAACTACAGACTCAGTGGAAACCCAGACCGAAACGGTGGAAGAAGTAGCTGAAAAACCGGTTGAAGATACCGCTGTGGCTGAAGAAGCTAAAGAAACCGCTTCCGAAGAAACAAAAGAAGAACCTAAAGCAGAAGCAGAGGACAATACCGAAGCGGAAGAAAAAAAATAGGGTTTTACTCAAATTAGCTCAAAAAGTCGTCTTATCAAGGCGACTTTTTTTTGTTTTGCACTTTAATATAGATTGTTTCTAAATAAGCTTATCTTTGCATTAAATTCTATTCCTGTTAAAAGTGGATGATCTATTCCATTTGAATGAGGAGGACTTAATAAAAAGATGATTTATGAAAAAACATGTTGCAAATCTGATTAACGCATTTACATTAATTATTCTGGGACTTTGGGGTTATTTTGGCTCGGATACGCCATCGGTTACTGCCTTAATCCCTCCGGCCATCGGTGTGTTGCTTGTTTTACTCAACCGTGGACTGAAAACGGATAATAAGGTTCAAGCCCATGTTGCTGTGTTGCTTACTCTTTTGGTGTTAATTGGATTGGTAAAACCCTTATTGGGGGCGTTGGGCCGTGAGGATACGCTGGCTATCGCCAGGGTTTTGTTGATGATGTTGACGGCCCTCTATGCCATGGTAACCTTTGTGAAAAGTTTTATTGATGCCAGGCGGAAAAGCTAACTTCAATTATATGTTTAATGATGGCAAAAGAAAAAGGGATCATATTATTTGACGGCCATTGTCGTTTGTGCAGTTTTACTGTCCGGGTGGTGATGCGTTTTGATAAGAATAGGGTCTTTCGCTTTGCTTCATTGCAATCGGAAGCAGCAAAAACCCTGCTGAAAGGCATGGATTTATCAGGTTTGTCTGCCGATTCGGTGATGTTACTGGTGGGCAAGCAGGTTTATACGGCTTCTTCAGCGGTCCTTAAAGTGTTATCTCTACTGGGGTATCCGCTCAAGGCTTTGTCTGTTTTCCAAATCATACCCCTTACACTTCGCGATCGGATTTATTATTTTGTTGCCCGCTACCGGTATCTTGTTTTTCCAAAACGGAATCAATGTTTTATTCCTGATAGTGATATGGGCAGCCGTTTTTTATCCTGAAATGTTTTTCCCTTTTAATTTTTGAAAAGATCGGAAAGCCTTATTTTTTTAGAGAGGCTTTCGTGAAAATATAGTCGGGGATGGTTTGATTAAACTGAATCTGCTTAATTTCAAAATCGGTACCTTTACCTGTTTTTAGCATGTCTTTAAAATTGATCTGCATCGGAAACCATCGGTGGCTTATGAATTTCACCTGACTAAAGAGGGTGCGTTTTAGCAGTTGACCGCTTTTGGCATAGAGGTTTTCTTTTAAAGGCACGAAGCGTTCCGTATCAATCCAAATTTTACGTTTGTAATAGGCTGTATTTTCCACTTTTGCTTTTAGTTCCAAAACAAAGCATATCCTTTGGCCAATTTTTTCTTTACCGGTAATGGTGGCTGTATACAGGTCAGTGAGTTTTCGATCTTCCATGAGGTCTTCGTAAGATAAGTCGGATCCCATAACCGATTGTCGCAGCATATGTCCTGAAATTTCAATGGTGCGGTCGCTTGAAGGAGCATAGATCCACAATTTATTTTTAAGCTTTAGCATTTTGGTTCCTCGTTCACGTTCGGGGCTTAGGTATTCTGTGAATGATTTTTCGGCACCCACCGCGTAAGTTTTCGACGTAAGTGTACGGCTGAAACGCTTACCGTGAATGGTCATACTCGATACGAAAATGCGGTTGGTAGACGACATATTCCGGTCTACTTTGTTTAAAATTTCATCGGCCGTTTGCGCCTGACTTATTGAGGTTAGGCCTGTAATGAGCATTAAAATTCCAATGCTCAGCTTACGGGGAAAGGTGGGTTTTATTTGATATTTCATGTTCTATTATTTTTCTGATTTTAATAGGTTATCGTTCAGTTAGACGGCCAATTCTTTAAA
>CBETNY010000005.1:0-20157 GCA_965537275.1 uncultured bacterium
TCGTAAATCTGTTTCACGAGTTTTTTTGATACAGGATATTGACTGATTTTTAATACGGGATAGGGAATTTCGGTTTGCTGGTAATTCTCCAGTAAATAATTGTAGGCTAATCCACAGGCAATAATGCCCATGCTTTTGTCTTTACCGTCGAAAAATTGGTTGTACCCCGATTCTTCACTTTCCTGTTCAAAGGCCTTTTGTTTACCCAGCAACGTATTGTATTGTTTTCGGGCAATGGAAGGCAGCAATACAAACTGCTTGAGATCGGAGGGCAGGCTTAGGGGATTTTCCTCGCGCGGGGTTTTACGCGCCACCCCCGAACGCGAATGCGATAAACGTGTGGTGGGCCGAAGCAGTACCGGTGTGCCATATTTTTCAGATAGCTCAAAAGCATAAAGGGTCATGTCGTAGGCTTCCTGTTGGTTGGAAGGTTCCATGATGGGGATTTGAGCAAACTTTCCATAAAAACGTGAGTCTTGTTCGTTTTGTGAAGAGTGCATCGAAGGGTCATCGGCCGACACCACCACCAGGCCACCATGTGCTCCGGTGATTGATGAATTGATAAAAGCATCGGCAGCCACATTCAGTCCCACATGCTTCATGCATACCAAAGCCCGTTTGCCGGCATACGACATGCCAATGGCGGTTTCCATGGCCGTTTTTTCATTGGCCGACCATGCGGATGCAATCTGTCGCTCTTGGGCCTCCTTTGAATGTTGTATGTATTCGGTAATTTCGGTAGATGGCGTTCCCGGGTATGCAAAAACGCCGGAAATACCGGCGTCAACAGCCCCCTGGGCAATGGCTTCATCTCCTAAAAGCAGTAATTTATCCATGAGTTTGTCCTTTTTTGTTTGTTCTTTCAATCGTTTGCAAAATTACCAAAAATACTCCCTCTCCTTTATCACGGAATGGTATCTATAATTAATTTAAATTGACCGTTTGTGCCTGAGCTCCGCCAGTCTGTCGGTTTCCTGACCGTCATATCAAGCACCCTCCCGGTATGCGTTGAATATCCTATTTTTGTAAAAAAATGAAATGAATTTTTTGGCACATGCGCACCTTTCTTTTAACGATGAATCGCTTTTGGTGGGAAACCTGATTGCCGATGCGGTAAAAGGAAAACAGTTTTTTTTGTTTCCAGAGGGCATACGAAAGGGCATGTTGCTACACCGGAAAATTGATGCTTTTACCGATAGCCATCCGCAGGTTCGTCATAGCAAGCAATTGATAGTTGACGTTTTGGCAAGATATTCAGGGGTAGCGGTTGATATTTATTATGATCATTTTCTGGCTTTGTATTGGGCCGATTATTCCACCATCCCTTTAGACACTTTTACACCCTGGGTTTACCTTGTCTTGGGAAAAAACATGGCCATACTTCCTCCCAGGACCCGACGGATTTTACCTTATATGGTTGCCCAAAATTGGCTTTCCGGCTATGCAAATCCAAACGAACTCAAACGGGTTTTTCGGGGGATGGACCGCAGAAGTGGTGACCGCTCAGGTCTCCGGCATGCCATGGTGCCATTGGAACAGCATTACGATGCCTTGAGAGATGATTTCAGGGAGTTTTATCCTAAGCTGTATCAATTTGTAATGGATGAACAGCAAAAGGTGTGAAAATAACCTTGCGGGTGGAGTGATGGGGTAAAGAGGGCTCGAAAAGCCATTCACTGGAAAAATCTGATTTTGTGCAGGTGAATTGGCCCTACGACAACGGATAAGAAGAAATAAATGGAAATAAATTATTCTAAACAGAAATTGATTAGCAGTACAAAAATTTCGACACCTCTCGGGGAGATGTTCGCCTGTGGCACCGAGTCGGGCATTTGTTTGCTGGAATTTACTGATCGAATCCGGCTTCAACAGCAGGTGTCGGGTTTGAAAAAGCAGTTGAATGCGGAGATTGTTGAACGCGAATATCCGTTGTTTGATCTCTTAAGGCTGCAGTTGAATGAATATTTTAGCGGAAAGCGGAACTCATTTGACCTCCCTTTACAACTGGTGGGAACCGATTTCCAAAAACGGGTATGGCAGGCTTTATTGACCATCCCTTACGGTGAAACCAGGAGTTATAAACAGCTGTCGGATATGCTGGGAAACAGATTGGCCATTAGAGCTGTGGCTGCTGCCAATGGTGCCAACCGGCTTGCCATTTTGGTTCCATGTCATCGTGTGATTGGGTCGGATAACCAATTGACAGGATATGCAGGCGGTTTAAAACGGAAAAGGTGGTTGCTTGAGTTGGAAGGATGTTTCCCGGATGGTCAATTCAGCTTTAATTTTAAGCCGTAATAGCTATTTTTAATAGGTTTCGATGCTTTAAAGGATGAAAATAAACGCATTTTAATGTTGAAGATGGAGAATGCCATTGAAAAAGTGTCGCTTTATCCCGTTTACTTATAAATGGGGTGTGCTTACCAATCAATTTGGCTTGACACTTTTTTTGTATTTCATTTTTTTTACAGCTCGCTGAGCTTTCATATCCTGGGTTTGCGGACACTCAATGCCCCGTTGGCGCATGGCTTTGTTGTGACCAATTTGTGACACCGGAAATTTACCGTCTTTTTTTAACAAGATTCCTATGGCCAAAGCCAGGAAGGCGAAGGCTAACAATAGAGATGCGAGAAGAATTACCAGAAACATGTTGCTATGAATAAATGGTGATTACAAGGTTTCGACGTCCTCCGTGGTTGCGAAATTCGCAAAGGTAAATACCTTGCCATGTGCCTGTGTTAATTTGGTGATCAGTAATGGGAATGCTCAGCGATGTGCCCAGCAATGCCGATTTAAAATGGGCTGGCATATCATCGCGGCCTTCGAGCGTATGCGTGTAAAAAGGGGCCCCTTCGGGTGCGATTTTGTCGAAAAGTGTGTTCAGGTCGGTGCGCACATCGGGATCGGCATTTTCGTTGAGCATCAAAGCGGCCGAAGTGTGTTTCAGGAAAAGATGAAGAATGCCTGTTTGAGGTAAATCGGTGATGGCATCCCTAATAAAACGATCGATAAGGTGGTAGCCTTTGGATAAGGGTGGCAGACTGATTTCTTTTTGTGTGATCATTTTTGAATTGGTTTTGAAAATGAAAAAAAGCCCTGCAAATTTACAGGGCTTTTTATAAAATTGTTTTTAAAACCTTTTATTTAATGCCGGCAATTTCTTCCAACATATCTGTGGTGAGCGATTTAGGTCTTTCAATTGCATATCCTAAAGCTCTGTCCCAGGTAATGTTAGCTAAAACACCCATGGCTCTTCCGACGCCAAACAATACGGTGTAGAAATCGTATTCGCGCAAGCCATAATGCCATTGGATAACTCCTGATTGGGCATCTACATTCGGCCATGGATTCTTGGCTTTACCATGTTCCCTTAAAATATCAGGAACTACATCGTATAAACGCGAAACAAATTTAAAGATCGGGTCGTCCGGAAGATGTTTCTGGCAGAATTCACGTTGTGACATATAACGTGGGTCGGTTCTGCGCAAAACAGCATGACCGTAACCGGGAATTACCTGACCACTGTTCAGTGTGTCCCAAACGAATTTTTTCATTTCTTCTTCCGAAGGTAATTTTCCACCCATTTGTTTCATTACATTTTGGATCCATTTCAGCACTTCCTGGTTGGCTAATCCGTGGAGAGGACCGGCTAGGCCGTTGAGACCTGCAGAAAGTGAATAATAGGCATCCGAAAGGGCCGAAGCTACCAGGTGAGTGGTATGGGCCGAAACGTTTCCTGATTCATGATCAGAGTGAATGATAAAATACATGCGGGCTACATCGTCGTAAGGCTCAGGAAGTCCCATCATATGAGCAAAATTTCCACCCAAATCCAAATTAGGATCAGCAGCAATAGGCGTATCACCTTTATATTTCATGCGGTAAATGTAGGCTGCAATGGCCGGTAATTTAGCGATGATGTCAGTGGCATCTTCATACATAGGTTCCCATGCGGTCATTTTGTTAAATCCTTCAGCATAGAATTTTGCAAATTTTGATTCACGCTGCATGGATAAAACAGCTGCCGAAAACATGGTCATGGGATGGGTGTCGCGAGGCATGGCCCTTAACAAATCATACACATATTGAGGTACGGCACTGCGGCTTTTGAAATCGGCAACAATTTCCATCGTTTCTTCTACGGTAGGAACTTCACCGGTTAACAGAAAATACCAAAAAGCTTCCACATAAGGATAATCTTTGCCTTCGGGTTTTGGAATGGCAGCCATTACTTCGGGAATGGTTTTTCCCCTGAAACGGATACCTTCCATAGGATCAAGATAAGAAATGTCGGTGGCAAGGCCTTTAACACCCCGCATACCGTTAATGGTTTGAGAAATGTTGACTTCCCCTACTTTAACGTCACCAAATTCTTTCAACAGGCGAGTGGTTCTCGGCCTGTGAGCTTCAATTTTTTTTGCTAATGTTTCTTTTAATGTTGCCATTGATTTTAATTTTTGCTCAGCATTGCTGAATTAAATGAACAAGTTAATTTTTTTAAATTTTAGCTGTCATCTTAAAAAGATAAAAATGCCAGCCATCAATTTTGTGCCTCAAAGGTAAGAAAAAATGTCTTCATTTTTTTTACTTTCCGGAGGCGATCGTGAGTATTTTCCCTTTATTTACAACAAATATTTCATACGGTTTTGGGGCTTTGTCATGCGTGCTGGTTTTTATTGCAGAAGCGACGTGTTTGTTCAGTGAAGTCATGTAGATTGCACTACCCGTTTTACTAGGCCCACCAATGTATTTAAAATAATTAGATTGTATTTATATGTAATTATCACTAATTCATAATGATAAAAAAATACAGTCTGATTGGATCATATATGCATACTTTGTTTTATTCTGTTTTTTTATGTTATTTTATTCACATTTTTTCATCAGAATGAAGGCTTTGTTTTTACTGTTTTTATCCAAAATTGCTATTCATTTTCTCGTAATAAATAGGACTTTTTAACTCAAATTTAATGTAATTTTTACCGGCTCTAAATTTTTATTCTGATGGGTGAAAAGGGCTCATTTATACGCTGTATAAATTAAGAATCGTCTAATTTACCTTGCTTTTTCAAGAATTTACTGCAATTTTGCAAACGAAAGAGAATGCCGGTTGTTTAAACCTTAATTTGAACACAATTTTAACCTATAATATAGCACGATGAAAAATAATTCATTAAAAATTAATTGGACGAAAGTGGATGAAGCTCCGGCTTTGGCCAGTTATTCGTTTTTGCCTATAGCAAAGGCTTTTACCAAATTTGCAGGAGTGGAAATTGAAGAAAGCAATATCTCACTTGCAGGACGCATTTTGGCAAATTTTCCTGATCACTTAAAAGAGGATCAAAAAATTGAAGACTATCTGGCCAGGTTGGGTGAGTTGGCACTCCAGCCGGAAGCCAATATTATTAAGCTTCCAAATATCAGTGCTTCGGTACCTCAATTGAAAGATGCCATTAAGGAGTTGCAGCAAAAAGGTTATGATGTTCCCGATTATCCCGAAGAGCCCCAAACCGAAGAAGAACATCGTTTGGTGGAACGTTATTCGAAGGTTTTGGGAAGTGCCGTTAATCCGGTTTTGCGTCAGGGGAATTCTGATCGCCGTGCCGCTAATTCAGTAAAGAAAAATGCACAAAAGCATCCTCATAAGCTGATGAAACCCTACAGCAGCGATTGTAAAACGCATGTGGCTACTATGTCGGCAGGCGATTTTTATGGAAACGAAAAATCTATTGTAACCGAAAAAGGGGTTCCCTTTAAAATCGAGTTGGTTGAGCCTGACGGAAATACCATTACGCTCAAGGAAGGTCTTGAGTCGAAAGATGGTGAGATTTTAGACGGTACTTTTATGAGCACCAAAGCCTTACGTGCTTTTTACGCGGAACAGATTGAAGATGCTAAAAAACAGGATGTTCTTTTCTCGGTTCATTTAAAAGCAACGATGATGAAAGTATCCGACCCTGTTTTGTTTGGGCATGCCGTCGATGTATTTTTCAGAGAGGTTTTCGAGAAATATGCTGAGGAGCTTCAATCCATTGGTTTTAACCCCAATAATGGGCTGGGTGAGCTCTATAAAAAACTGGAAAAGCTTCCGGCTGAAAAACGGGCTGAAATTGAGCAGGCCATTCAGGAGGCCTATAAGGTGAAACCTGATGTGGCGATGGTTGATTCGGACAATGGTATTACCAATTTGCATGCACCCAACAAAGTAATTATTGATGCTTCGATGCCTGTTGTGATTCGGGATGGCGGTAAAATGTGGGGACCCGATGGTCAGTTGCACGATACCAAAGCTGTGATTCCCGATCGTTGCTACTCAACTTTTTATCAGGTAGTCATGGACGATTGTAAAGCCAATGGTCAATTCGATCCGGCTACCATGGGTGATGTCTCTAATGTGGGTTTGATGGCTCAAAAAGCCGAGGAATACGGTTCGCATCCAACAACTTTCGAAATTCCTGCTGACGGAACTGTGAAAGTAGTGGATGGCAATGGCAACGTTTTAATTGAGCAAGTGGTTGAAAAGGGCGATGTTTGGAGAATGTCGCGTGTAAAAGATATTCCTGTAAAAGACTGGGTTAAACTGGCTGTTACCAGGGCAAGGGCAACAGGTTATCCAGCCATTTTCTGGTTGGACAAAAACAGGGCCCACGATGCTCAGGTTATCAAAAAGGTTGAAACTTACCTGAAAGATCATGATTTGAGTGGACTCGATATCAGGATCATGTCACCTGAGGATGCAATGAGGTTTACTTTGAAAGAAGTGAGAGCGGGTAAAAATGTTATTTCTGTATCCGGTAATGCCATAAGAGATTATTTGACCGACTTATTCCCAATTCTTGAACTGGGAACCAGTGCCCGTATGTTATCCATTGTTCCTTTGTTGGCGGGTGGCGGATTGTTTGAAACCGGTGCCGGTGGCTCTGCCCCAAAACACGTTCAACAGTTTTTGCAAGAGGGGCATTTAAGATGGGATTCTTTGGGTGAATTTCTTGCATTGATGGTTTCGCTGGAATTTATGGGCGATAAATACAACAATCCCCGTTTAAAAGTGCTTTCAAAAGCCCTGGACAAAGCCGTTGAGGTGTATCTTGAAAACGAAAAATCCCCATCGCGTAAAGCCGGTGAACTGGATAACCGTGGAAGCCATTATTTTCTGGCTCAATACTGGGCAGTGGCTTTGGCCGAACAAAACGATGATGTCGAACTGAAGGAGAAATTTACTGAAGTCGCCAAACAGCTCGTTGAAAAAGAAAAAACAATTGTCAATGAGATTATGGCAACCGAAGGTAAACCGACCGATATTGGCGGTTACTACCTCCCTGACGATGGTTTGGCAGAGAAAGCCATGCGCCCCAGTGCGACACTAAATAGCATTATCGACAATATGTAAAGAAAGGTGTTCCACATGAATATTTTAAAAGGCTGCTTGAGAAAGGCAGCCTTTTTTGTTTTTGATGTTCGAAACATGGGGTAAATCATAGGCGGTTCATATTTTGAACACGTACTCATCGCCGTTCACCGACAAAAAACCATCGGTTACCGAATTTTTGTTTCAAAACCCGACCCCTGCGATTATTTTTGTGGCTGAATTAAAAAAGATAGAAACAATGGGAAATTCTAAAAAACTGTATCGTTCGCGAAAAGACAAAATGATTGCCGGGGTGGCAGGAGGTTTGGCCGAATATTTCGACCTTGATGTGGTTTTGTTCAGGTTGATGTTTGTGTTGCTGGTCCTTTTTGGTGGCGGAGGGGTTCTTGCCTATGTAATCCTATGGATTGTTGCACCCCAAGAGCCACTGGTGACTGTATTTACCGATCAGGGAACAGCGCCCAATCAAGATTCGGGAACGCAACCGGAAGCGGCTGATACCGTTTCGGAACCTAAGTCAACTCCGTCGGCCGGTTCCAATGCCAGTTTGTTTGCCGGTATAACGCTGATTGTGATAGGGCTGCTCTTTTTGGCAAACCGTATGTTGCCCTGGTTCCGTTTTGAAGAATTTTGGCCATTAATCTTAATCATTGGTGGTGTTCTTATTTTGGATCCTAATTTATTGAAATCAAAAAATAATAGAGATGAAGTATAAAAATGTTTTCTGGGGTCTTATCCTCATTCTGATTGGTAGCCTGGCCATTGCCAGAAACCTTGATTTGTTGTCCTTCGATTGGTATCGATTTGCAAAACTTTGGCCGGTAATTTTTATTCTGTGGGGGATTTCTGTCTTGCCGGTACGCGAATCCATTAAAATAGGCCTCCTGGTGGTTATTTTGGGTGGCTCCACCTGGTTTGTCATTGATTCGGATGCTTATACTGACAAAGATTCATTCGGCTATATTATTGAAGATTGGAATGACAATCACGGCCACTCTCAAAAAAATAACCAGAATTGTACGGTGGCCTGGACCGATTCTATTAAAGAGGCACGTTTGAACATGGATGCCACCGCCGGAAGTTTTTATTTGCACGACACTACTGACGCGTTGATTAAATTTCATCAAACCGGTTCGGGTGGGCGTTACAATTGTAAGGTCAAACAGCAGAATGATTATGCTAAAATTGAAATAGATGAAAATAATGCACATGTTTTTTATCGAAAAAATAATAAACAGGTAATCATCAAGCTGAATCCCAATCCGGTATGGGATATTAACCTGGATGCCGGCGCCAGTGCTGTGAAATACGATTTGTCAGCTTTTAAAATCCGTAAATTAAATATCGATGGGGGTGCGGGCTCATTTAAAATTACCTTGGGCGACCGGTATCCCGATACTTATCTGACATTGGACGCAGGGGCTTCCTCTATTATGATACGGATTCCCGAATCATCTGGCTGCGACTTGGAATTGAGTTCTGTGCTGTCAGGGAAGCATTTATATAGTTTTCAAAAAATAGATGATGGCCACTACCAGACAGCCAATTACGATTCTGCTACCAACAAGATCCACTTAAAGATTGATGCTGCAGTGTCGAGTTTTAACATCATACGCTATTAATAAATTGCGGGTAGCAGCTCCCTGCTGATCTGTAAAGAATGACCGGCTTTTCAATGTCCTATCATGAAAGGCCGGTATTTTTTATGCTTTTTGTTTC
Organism: uncultured bacterium; assembly: GCA_965537275.1. GTDB lineage: Bacteria > Bacteroidota > Bacteroidia > Bacteroidales > F082 > Sulfidibacterium. The sequence continues at coordinate 9,089 of CBETNY010000005.1, forward strand.
TTTGCAAAATGAAAATGGAAAAGGTAAATGCCCCCAAGGCAAAAAAGATTAGAAAACGGCTAACCAGGCATAAGCATACCCGTGTCGATTATTATTATTGGCTTAACCAACGTGAAAATAAAGAGGTTATCCAATATTTGAATGATGAGAATGCCTACACCGAGGCCGTTCTTAATAAACCAAGTCGTGGTTTGCAAGAAAGTCTTTACCGTGAAATGGTCAGCCGCATCCCCCAAAAAGAGCTGAGTGTTCCTTACAATTTAAAGGGTTTTTCTTACTACACGCGTTTTGAGGAGGGATTGGAGTATCCGGTGTACTGCCGGCGTGCATTAAAAGATGGGTCACCTGAAGAGGTGATGCTTGATGGAAATGCCATGGCCAAAGGACACCCGTATTTTTATATCAACAACTGGGAAGTAAGTCCGGATAATCAAATGCTGGCCTATAGCGTAGATACGCTGAGTCGCCGTAAATACACCATCTACTTTAAGGATTTGAAAACCGGTCGGGTTTGGGACGATTGCATTAAAAATACCACCGGCGATTTGGCCTGGGCCAACGACAATAAAACAATATTTTATTCTGTTCGCGACCGCTCGCTGCGACCCTATAAGATTTATAAACACCTGTTGGGTACTCCCGTGGAGGAGGATCAATTGGTATATCATGAAAAAGATGCCACCTTTGATGTAAGCGTTTATAAAAGTAAATCGGACAAGTATGTAATAATCAGTGCCGAATCGACCACCTCAAGCGAATGCCGTTTTTTGCCTGCCGATCAACCGGAACAGCCATTTACTCTTTTTCAAAAACGTCAAAAAGGGATTGAATATCAAATTTCCCATCAGGGCAACCGTTTTTTGGTATTGACCAACCATCATGCAAAGAATTTCAGGCTGATGGAGGTTGCGGAGAATCAGACGGCGATGAGCCATTGGCGTGAGTTGATTCCTCATCGCGAAAAGGTGCTTCTTGAAGAGGTGGAAGTGTTTAAAGATTTTTTTGTGATTTCGGAGCGTGAAAATGGTTTGATTCGTTTCCGGATTTTTAATATTAAAACGGGTGAAATCCATTATATGTCTTTTGATGAGGCTGATTATTACGTTTTTATGGATGACAACTATGAGTACAACAGCCAATGGTTTCGTTATGGGTACACCTCGTTGAAAACGCCTCAGACAATTTATGATTATCAAATGGCAGACCGTACACGTAAATTAATGAAGCGTCATGAAGTGGTTGGCGGTTATAATCCTGACGATTATCAAACCGAACGCCTCTATGCCAAATCGCGTGATGGGGTTTCTATTCCGTTAAGTGTGGTGTACAAAAAAGGCTTTAAAAAAGAGGGAACTCATCCGGTTTTGTTATACGGATACGGTTCGTATGGAATTAGTATCGAGTCTGAATTCCGGTCGTCACGACTGAGTTTGCTCGACCGCGGCTTTGCTTTTGTGGTAGCCCATGTGCGGGGAGGTCAGGAATTGGGAAGGTTATGGTATGAAGAGGGTAAGCTGCTGAAAAAAAAGAATACTTTCAATGATTTTATCGATTCGGCACGCTTTTTAATTCAGGAAAAATATACCGCACCCCACCGGCTTTTTGCCATGGGCGGCAGTGCCGGTGGCCTGTTGATGGGTGTAGTCGTCAACGAAGCGCCCAATCTTTTTAAAGGGGTGGTGGCCAGTGTGCCCTTTGTGGATGTGGTGACTACCATGCTCGACGAAAGTATTCCGCTTACCACCGGCGAATATGACGAATGGGGCAATCCAAATGAAAAAGAATTTTACGATTACATGCTCTCCTATTCACCTTACGATAACGTAACAAAACAGGATTATCCGGCCATGTTGGTGACTACCGGATTACACGATAGTCAGGTGCAATATTGGGAACCGGCAAAATGGGTGGCTAAACTAAGGGATAAAAAAACCGATGGACACGGGCTGTTTTTATGGACCAATATGGATTTTGGCCACGGCGGGGCTTCCGGTCGCTTTGAAGCCTACAAAGAAATTGCCATGGAATATGCTTTCATGCTGCTTTTGCTGGAAGAATAATTAAAATAAGTCCGAGCGGACGCTACCTCTGGTTCGAGCGTCCGCTCGGACCTTGTATCCGCTCCCTGTCTTTCTTAGGCATATTCTGAACTACTAAATTGTACGAATCGTCAATCCATTGTTTAATCAATGTGCTATCGATGCTGAAATCAAGCATCACGGTATTCCACTGTTTTTTATTCATATGGTAACCGGGAAGAACCCCTGCATAATGCTCACGCAGCTCGATGGCCTTTTCAGGATCACATTTTAAATTGATACTCAGGGTGCCTTCCAAATTCATCAGAGCAAACATTTTACCGTTTACTTTGAAAACAAGTGTGTCATCACCGAATGGGAAGCCTTCGGTTACTTCGGGTTTTTCCAGGCAGTAATTGCGTATTGATTCGATATCCATTCTGTTTGATTTATGTTGTGCAAAAATAACAAGAATCTAATTTACAAGTTTTTGTCTTTTTGTTTGGTGATTTTACGAATTGCTTTACTTTTGCACCGAGAGATAAGGGAATAAGGATTGAACACACAAACATTTCATAAGGCTTATCTCTTTTTTATTTGCATCCTAAAATTAAGATTTAATGGGACTAAAAGAAAAATCAACCGACTTGCGAAGGCGTATGCGCAATGCCCTTCGAGGAGGAGGTGAAAAAGCCATCCAAAAGCAAAAAGCCATTGGTAAGCTTACGGCGCGCGAGCGAATTATTGCTTTGCTCGATCGCAACACTTTTCATGAATACGATCTTTTTGTGGAGCATGCCGGCAAAGATTTCGACATGGATAAAAAGTACCTGCCCGGTGATGGTGTGATTACCGGTACGGGAATGATTATGGGGCATCCGGTATGTATTTATGCGCAGGATTTTACTGTAGCAGGAGGCTCGTTGGGCTGGATGCATGCCAAAAAGATTACCAAAATCATGGATCATGCCTTGAAACTGAAAGTGCCCCTGATCGGGATAAACGATTCGGGTGGTGCACGTATTCAGGAAGGAGTCAATTCATTGGCCGGATATGGTGAAATTTTTTACCGCAATACTCTGGCTTCCGGGGTGATTCCGCAAATTTCCGTTATTCTGGGGCCCTGTGCCGGAGGAGCGGTTTATTCTCCCGCCTTAACCGATTTTGTATTTGTGGTGGAGAATATTTCCAAAATGTTTATCACCGGGCCTGAAGTGATTAAGACGGTGCTGGGTGAAGAAATCTCTATGGAGGCGCTGGGTGGAGCGCGTGTGCATTGCGAAACCACGGGTAATGCCCATTTTTTTGCCGAAAGCGAACAACAATGTTTCGATCAGATAAAAAATCTGGTGAGTTATATCCCTTGGAACAATACGCGAAAGGCAGTAAAATATCCTAAGAAAAGGCCCAATACCAAGCGCTATAAAATTGAAAACATTATTCCTTCCGATCCAAGAGAACCTTACGATGTTCGCGACATCATCAAGGCCGTGACCGACGATTCTGCTTTCCTTGAAGTACAGGATTTGTTTGCCCAAAATATTGTGATTGGTTTTGGCCGTATGGAAGGCGAAACGGTTGGTTTTGTGGCCAATCAACCATTGGTATTGGCTGGTGTGCTCGATGTGGATTCGTCGGACAAAGCCGCCCGTTTTATTCGTTATTGCGATTCGTTTAACATTCCGCTGGTGACCCTTGTCGATCTTCCCGGTTATTTGCCCGGTGTCGATCAGGAACATGCTGGGGTGATCCGGCATGGAGCCAAAATATTATATGCCTATTCCGAAGCCACCGTACCCAAAATCACGCTTATCATGCGTAAAGCATATGGGGGCGGATACATTGCCATGTGTTCGCACCATCTGCGTGCCGACTTTGTGTTTGCCTGGCCTACGGCCGAAATTGCCGTGATGGGACCAGAAGGGGCAGCCAATATTATCTTTCGAAAGGAGATTGCTTCTGCTGACGACCCGGAGGCCTATCGCAAACTAAAAGTAGAAGAGTACAAAGAAAAGTTTGCCAATCCATATGTGGCTGCTGCTTACGGTTATATCGATGCGGTAATCGAACCGGTCGAAACACGCAAAATGCTGATTCGGGCGCTTGATATTTCTAAAGATAAAGAGGTTTCGCTACCGGCGAAAAAACATGGCGTTCCACCGTTCTAAAATTGAAGCATGATGTCAGAAAATAAATTTGATCACCTGGAAAATTTCAGTATCGGAGGGATGTTTTATAAAACACGGCTCACGGATAAGTTTGTCAAAAGGTCGCGTTATGTAGAATACGACCCGCATCTTATCAAAGCCTTTATCCCCGGTACTATTGTGGAAGTATTTGTGCGAAAAGGTTCTCGCGTTGAAGAGGGCCAGAAACTTCTGTTGCTCGAAGCCATGAAAATGAGAAATGTGGTGGTAGCGCCCCTCTCGGGCCGTGTTAAACAGTTGTGGGTAAAAGAAAACGATTTGGTGTCGAAAAACCAGCTCATGATTGAGCTGGAGTAGTTTATAACGTGAAAACCCGGTTGGTTTTCTGTATGTAGTTGAGAATTTCCTCCCTTCCCAACGTCGTTTCAGCTGAGCTGACAATGAAGGGGGGAAGTTCTTCCCATTTCTCAAGCATCACTTTCTGGTAAGTCGATAGGTTCTTCTCAATATGATTCTTGTTTAATTTATCAGCCTTGGTAAAAATGATAACGAAGGGAATTTGAGAAGTGGCCAACCATTCCATAAACTCCATATCGTTTTTTTGGGGCTCGTGCCTCAAATCGACTAAAACAAAAAGGGTAAGTAAATTTTGACGAGCCAGAATGTAATGTTTAATCATTTTCTCCCACTTCTTGCGCTCTGTTTTCGAGCGTTTGGCAAATCCATAACCGGGCAAATCAACCAAATACCATTCTTTGTTTATGATAAAATGATTGATGGTAATGGTTTTGCCGGGGTTCCCGGAAATCTTAGCCAGTTTTTTTCTGCCGGTAAGCATATTGATGAGCGAAGATTTTCCCACATTTGATCTTCCGATAAATGCGTATTCGGGCTTGTCAGGTTTGGGGCACTGGCTTTCTAGTACTGAGCTGGTAACAAAAGCAGAATCAATAATATCCATAATTTTTTATTGGGAAAAGCGCTGTTTATTGGGGTTTTTTATAGGTGTTGACGTGCCGCTCTTTTTTGTGCAAATAAATGTCTTTGATGGTGAGCAGAATTCCGGTTTCTTCCACATTACCAAAATGGTCGTTAATGGCCGTGCCAAAGGTGCGCATGGTGGATGAAAGGTTCATGTATGCATTCACCAGAGGTGGTACATTCACACCCAGCTTTCTTGCCTTCTGGATTAAAATTTTATAATCCTCCTGGTAATTTGCCCCGCTGAAAATACTTTCCAGAATCTTTTTTTCTGTACCCAATTGCAACGGTTTCCATGGTTCGATCAATCGATCCGGATCGGGGAAATACTTTTGCAGGAAAAACAAAATTAAATCGCGAACAAAGCTGTCGTAATGAGGATACATGGTTACCTTACCAAATAGATATTTTATGTGAGGGTGTTCAATCATTAAGGCTCCAATGCCATCCCACAAATTGTCCAGGGCAAAAAGTCCACGTCGCAGGTTAAAAGTGGGTTGGTATTCGGGCTGAACAAACGATCGGCCCAATTCAATGGTATAAGGCAGATACTCTTTGATAAATTTTTCAGAATATTTAAACAAACGCGAAGTGGGTGAAAAAACCTTTCCGTTTTTAACTTTTAAATTATTGCAGTCGATGTAGCGGTACCCTCCAACAATGGCTTGCTCTTCAGGATCCCAAACAATCATCTGTTTAAAGGCATTGTCTCCCAAATCGAATTCGTCAATGTCGGTTGCCTTTCCTGTACCCCCTTTGGCATCACGAAAAGTAACCTCCCGAAGCCTTCCTATTTCTTGCATCACATGAGGTGAATCCTGATCGGTGACAATATAAATCTCATTGTTTCCATTGTTGGTTTTACGCAATAATTTGTCCTGGGTCAGCTCCTGCAGCAGCAGCTCTTTACTAACCGGATTTACGATTGTTTCCATAGTTAACAGCAATTTGTGCAAAGATACAATCAATCATGGATTTTACGAAGGCTTTTTTTTCGATTGATCTCACTTTAATTTTGATTGGGATAACACCATGTAACTATTTTACCTCAAAGATTTTCCCGGGTTCTTTTTCCAACTCGTAAACAAAATCATGCAGCTCAGCCGCCCATTCTATTTTTGTTTTCCGTTTGTCAAAAGTGGTGTAGGGGATAGGTTTCCCAAAGGTAATGGTGATGGTTTGGTTTTTTTGTTTGTAAAACTCATCTACCAAATACAGCATCTCAAGGTTGCTTTTGATGCGTAAAATTTTTCGGAGGTTGGCAATGTTGTAAAAGAAGTTGGTATTGCGACCGTTGATGTGTGTGGGAATGATGTCGCGTTTAAAACGCTTTGCTTTGGTAATAAAAGTGGGATGCCAAACCAGGTCTTTGATGATGCCCTTTTTTTTGCGTGAAACCAGTCCGGCCGGAAAATAACAGACCAGCCGGTCAGAAGCAAACGTCCGGTTGATGATTTCGATGTTTTCGGTATTTGAGCCGTGCTTGTTAATGGGAATAAAAAGAGGTTCCAAATTTTTGACGTTCATCAAAATGTCATTCACCGGAAAAATTAAATCGGGCCTCTTCTTGGCAACGGTCATCATGAGGGCAAGCCCGTCAAGTCCTCCCAGGGGGTGGTTCGATGCAATGATAGCCCTCCCTTTTTCGGGAATGTTTTCCATGCCAATTACCTCCACTTTGGTGTTCATAAAGCGTAATGCCGCTTCGATAAACGGGATGCCTTTTAAATGCCCCCAGTTTTGAAGAAAGTAATTGAGCTCGTCCTGATGAATAATCCGTTTTAAATAACGAATAATAAATCCGGGTAAAGCTTTGCGTAGTGATGGGCTTTTTTTCTCAATAACTTTCCCAACATCAATCAATTCCGGCTTAAAATCTTCTTGCGTTGTTTTGTTGTCTTGCATGCTTTTCCGATTTTGGACACAAAAGTAAGGATTCTTTAGTCTTATCAAGTCAGAAGGGGGTGGCTCCCCCGATTTTTTTTGAGTCGATTCTTCTACCTAAGGTGAGTTATTAACAAAAATCTGAACGGTTTGTTGTTAATAAGTTAGACCAATTTTGCGTTTAAAAGTTAACGCATTGAAAATAAGCAGAATAAGAACAGGTGAAAAACAGAAGTGGCATATTTGTGCAACATTTTTTTAACAATGTGGTAAAATGTGGTAAATAATGTAAAATTGTGGTAAATATATCGTATATTTACGCCATAAAACTGCGTGTAATGCTCAACCTTTTAGGAACATATGAAGCTAAAATAGATGCCAAGGGACGGTTCATGTTTCCAGCACCTTACAAAGCCCAGATGGGTGCGGAAGCACAAAAGGGTTTTGTTGTGAAGCGGAGCATTTTCAAACGGTGTCTCGAACTTTTCACGATGGAGCAGTGGCAAAACGAGTCGGCCATGGTGAGTAAGCTGAATATGTTTAAAAAGAAAAACGCAGACTTTGTGACCAAGTTTATGGCTGGTGTCAAACCGGTCGAGCTGGATGGAACGGGTCGAATTCTTCTTCCGAAAGACCTCTTGACTTATGGCGGAATTACTAAGCAGATTGTACTCACATCGGTTGTAAACAAAATTGAAATCTGGGATAAAGTCGCCTATGAAGCAGCTGTTGAATACGACCCGGATGATTTTGCCAATTTGGTTGAAGATGTAATGGGTGAGTCCGAAACTGAATAAAAAAATGATGTATCACAATCCGGTATTGCTCAATAAAAGTATTGAGGGTTTAAATATTACCAAAGAGGGGATTTATGTCGACGCTACTTTTGGTGGTGGTGGACATTCGCGGGCGATTTTGTCCAGGTTGGGCGAAGAAGGCAGCTTGGTAGTTTTCGATCAGGACAGTGACGCGGAGGCCAATAAGCCCGATGATCAGCGGGTGATTTTTGTCAATCAAAATTTCCGTTACCTGAAGAATTTTTTGCGTTTGTACGATAAGCTTCCGGTTGATGGAATTTTGGCCGATTTGGGTGTGAGTTCGCATCAGTTCGATGAGGCGGACCGTGGTTTTTCAATTCGTAAAAACGGACCGTTGGATATGCGCATGAGTCGCAAGCAAACCCAAAGTGCAGCGGATGTGGTAAATACCTATTCCGAAGAGGAACTCAATACCATTTTCAGGCTGTACGGTGAGATTAAAAACAGTCGATGTATGGCGAAACTGATTGTGGAGAATCGTCGTGAGAAGCCTTTCGCTACTACTTTTCAGCTCATTCAGGCTGTTGAAAAATGCATTCCTTCCACGCGTATGAATAAAATGCTGGCCATGTTGTTTCAGGCCATCCGCATTGAAGTAAATCAGGAGTTGGAAGCTTTAAAAGTGTTTTTGGAACAAACCGCTGAGGTTTTGAAGCCCGGCGGACGTTTGGTGGTGATTTCTTATCACTCGCTGGAGGACCGTTTGGTGAAAAATTTTATCAAGACAGGCAACTTTGAAGGGAAGGTGAAGAAAGATTTCTTTGGAAATAATCTGGTTGATTTTAAAGCGGTAGTGAATAAAGCGATTGTTCCTGATGCGGCTGAAATTGAAATAAACAGCCGGGCGCGATCGGCTAAATTGAGGATAGCAGAGAAATTGTAAGAAAGATGAAATCGAATAAAAAAAAGGCGGAGAAAAAGCTGAAAAAGCAGCCGAAGGAGTTCACGACAGGACGTTTTGGCAGGGCTGCCCGCGAGGTTTTGGGGGGTGGCGTTCTGGAAAACGAGCGTAGCTTTCGAATGTTTCCCTTCCTGATTTATCTCGCTTTTCTGGCCTTTATTTACATCAGTGTCGATTATATGGCCGAGGGGCAGGTGCGCAGAATTGGAAAGCTCGAAAAAGAACTCAAAGAACTGCGATACGAATATGTTTCGGTAAAATCGAGTTTGATGAGCATCAGCAAGCAATCGCAGCTTGAAAAGCGGCTGGAACGCTTGTCGATTAAAGAAAATAATGAGCCGGTAAAGGTTATTCATATTCAACAAAAAGAAGAAAATTAACCATTGGAGTATAAAAAAGACATATTGTTGCGTGTATTTCTCGTTTATTTGGGGATATTGCTGTTTGCTATGGGGATTGTGGCCCAAATGGTCTATATCCAGTGGAAAGAGGGGCCGGCTTTGCTTGCCAAAGCAAAAAAACAGGAGATAAGAACCTTTAATTTAAAAGCCGATCGTGGTAATATTTTATCCGCCAAAGGGGATTTGTTGGCTACTTCGGTACCCATCTTTGAGGTGCGGATGGATGTGGCCAACGATTACATTTCAGAGCATTTGTTTCATCAAAAAGTTGATTCGTTAAGTCTGATGCTTGCCCGTCTTTTTAAAGACAAATCGGCCAGGGCTTACCGCAAAACTTTGATTCGTGCACGACAACGGGGGAATCGCTATTTGCTTCTTCGGCGGCATGTTACCTATGATCAGCTTAAAAAGATTCGCCGGTTTCCAATTCTTCGCCGGGGACGAAACCGGGGTGGATTGATTGCCTTGCAAAAAACTACACGTCAATTGCCTTTCGGTTTGTTGGCCGCAAGAACCATCGGATACGAAAATAAAAAGGAGGGGCTTTTTGTGGGACTTGAAGGGGCTTATTCGAAAGAGTTGTCCGGAAAAGATGGTAAACAAATTAGAAGGCGGATTAATCACGGTGCGTGGATTCCTGTACACGACGAAAATGAGGTTGAACCCCAGGATGGTCTCGATGTGGTGAGTACCATCGATGTGAATTTGCAGGATGTGGCCGAAGAGGCGCTGCTGAAACAAATGGAAAAACAGGAAGCCCGAATGGGATGCGCCATTCTGATGAAAGTAAAAACGGGTGACATCAAAGCCATTGCCAATTTGCGCTACGATAAAGGAATCTCTGCTTATACCGAGTCGTATAATATGGCCATTGGTGAAAAATATGAACCGGGCTCTACGTTTAAGTTGGCTTCGGTATTGGCTGCACTCGAAGACAAAAAAATCCATCTCAACGATACACTCAACATCGGAAAAGGCTATGCTGTTTATTACGGTCGTACCTTACGCGATGTGCACGCTATTGGAGACGGAAGAATCACCGTTCGTGAGGCTTTTGAGCATTCGTCAAATGTGGGAATTTCTAAAATGATTTTCAAACATTATAAATCCAATCCGGCCGGTTTCATTCATCGCCTTTATCAAATGGGACTCAACAAGCCTTTGGGTATTGAATTGTCCGGCGAAGCCAGGCCTTACATCAAAAAACCCGGAGATAAAAACTGGTACTTGACCTCTTTGCCTTGGATGTCGGTGGGGTATGAGTTGGAGTTGACGCCTTTGCAAGTTCTTACTCTTTATAATGCTGTGGCCAATGGTGGCGTGAAAGTGAAACCCCGCTTTGTGAAAGAAATAATGGATGGGGGCGTTCCTGTTCGGAAAATCGGCGTGCAGGTGTTGAATCCTAAAATCGCTTCTGCCGATGTGATTGCTAAAGTTAGGTCGTTGCTCGAAGGTGTTGTCCTAAGAGGAACGGCTAAGGCTTTGAAAAACGAACATTTTACGATTGCCGGAAAAACGGGAACGGCAAAAATATCGGAGAATGGCCAATACATCAATGCGTATAATGCCACTTTTGTGGGCTATTTCCCGGCTGACGATCCGCAATATTCGTGTATTGTGGTGGTAAATAAACCCAGGCATGGTTACTATGGCAGTGCGGTGGCAGCCCCTGTTTTCAAGGAAATTGCCAATAAAGTATATGCCACTTCGCTGGCGATATCGCGCGATCATCAAGGGGTGGTGGGTGAAAAAACTTTACCCGAAGCCAGCAAACCGGCCTGGTATCCCGATTTGAAAACATTCTATTCGTCATTGGGACTAAAACAGCAGGATTATCTTAAAAATGAGCATTGGGCCAAAACGGTTGCCAAAGCAAAAACCATTCATTTCAAGGCTTATGAATTTCCAAAAAACCGGGT
>CBETNY010000006.1:0-19638 GCA_965537275.1 uncultured bacterium
TGTTCAGGATTTCCTGTGATCCCTTGTGTCATGGGAACTCCCAATTGGCTCACCAGCTTTCGTGCTTCTATTTTGTTTCCCATCAGCCGGATGGCGTCGAGGTGTGGGCCAATAAAAGCAATACTGTTTTCTTCGCAGGCATGCACAAGCAACGGACTTTCAGCCAGAAAACCATAACCCGGATGTAAAGCATCGCAACCTGTTTCCAGGGCAGCGGTTATGATTTTATCCACATTTAAATACGTTTCGCTTAGCTCTTCCTCTCCCAGGCAGTACGCCTCGTCAGCCAATTTTATGTGCAGGGCGTCATAATCAATTTCAGAATAGACCGCCACCGTTTGAATGCCCAGTTTTTTGGCCGATTTGATAATCCTTACGGCAATTTCTCCACGGTTTGCAATCAGTATTTTTTCGAATAGTTTCATTTACTATTTGTTTTCAGATTAGTTTTTATTCAATGGTTCCTATTTTAATTCCTGTTTTTTTCAGGTAACCGTTAAAATAGAATCATTGGGTTATCCATTTTGCTTTTCTTTTTTGTAAAAAAGCAGCCATCCCTTCCTGTCCTTCATCCGATGCACGTAATTGGGCTATTAAGCGGGCGGTGAAGTCTTTGGTTTCGTCTAAAGTACCGGCATCTAAAATCTTGTTAATCAATTTTTTGGCTGATTTTACTGCTTGGGGTGCTGCATGTAGAAACTCATGAATCAACGAATCGGCTGCACTTTCAAAATTTTCTTCTTCCACCACATGGTTCACCAGGTGCCATTTGGCTGCTTCATGGCCGTTGAACCGTTTTCCGGAAAGCATCAGCTCTTTGGCGCCAAATTCTCCAATTCGTTTGATGACAAACGGAGCAATGGTGGCAGGTGCAATGCCCAATTTCACTTCGCTGAAAGCAAACCGGGTATTTTCAGTGGCAATCACCACATCGCAGGCAGCCAGCAGTCCGTTGGCACCACCAAAAGCAGAACCATGAACCATGGCCATTGTGGGAACTTCACAACGGTAGATTGACTCGAACAACGTAAATAATTTAATGCCATCCTGAAAGTTTTCGTCGAAGCCAAAGCCTGCAATTTCTTTCATGTAATTTAAATCGGCACCGGCACAAAACGATTTTCCTTTCCCGCGTAAAACAATCACCCTGGGTGACGGATGCTGGAGTTTGATGTTTTGAAAAAAGGCGGTGAGTTCGGCAATCATCTCCGCATTCATGGCATTATGAACCTGCGGGCGGTTCAAAAAGACAGTGATGACTCCTTTCCGGGTTTCAACGAGAATATTTTGGTACGTTTCCATTTCAATAAAATTTTGGTTACCCCTGAAGAAGGGTCACATCCTGAATACACCGTATTTTTGTTCGGGGTATTTCTTGTTTAACGACATGGCAATTCCCATGGCCAATATTTTTCGGGTATCTACCGGATCAATAATACCATCGTCCCAAAGGCGGGAGGTGCTGTAAAGTGCTGCACCTTCCCGTTCATATTTTTCAAGAATGGGCTGACGAAGTTTTTCAATTTCTTCAGCCGGCATCTCTTTGCCTGCGGCTCTATACTGATCTTGTTTCACGGTAACCAGTACTGTGGCGGCCTGCTCGCCTCCCATAACCGAAATTTTGGCATTGGGCCACATAAACAGCAGGCGCGGGTCGTAAGCCCTACCCGCCATGCCGTAGTTTCCGGCGCCAAACGATCCGCCAAAAATGACGGTGAATTTGGGAACATTGGTGTTGGAAACCGCATGCACCATCTTGGCCCCGTCTTTGGCGATGCCTTTACGTTCAAAATCTTTTCCGACAATAAACCCGGTGATGTTTTGTAAAAACACCAAGGGTATTTTTCGGGAGGTACACAATTCGATAAAATGGGTAACCTTTAAGGCTGATTCGGAAAACAGCACGCCGTAATTGGCAATAATTCCCACCGGAAAACCCATGATGTGGGCAAAACCGGTAACCACCGTGGTGGCATATTTGGCTTTAAATTCCTGAAAACGGCTGCCATCCACCATGCGCATAATGATCTCGCGCGGATCCACCATTTTCCGGAGGTCTACCGGAGCAATGCCATACAACTCCTGCGGGTCGTATAAAGGTTCTTCGGGTGTGATAATATCAATGCCCTGTTTTTCTTTGTGTTCCAGATTCTCGAAAATATTTCGGCAAATTTGGATGGCATGGGTATCATTTTCAGCAAAATGATCAGCCACGCCCGACATGCTGGTATGGACTTCGGCTCCGCCCAATTCCTCGGCCGTCACCTCTTCGCCGGTGGCGGCTTTCACCAAAGGAGGCCCACCCAAAAAAATGGTTCCTTGTTCTTTTACAATAATGGTTTCATCACTCATGGCCGGCACATAAGCGCCACCGGCTGTACACGAACCCATCACAATGGAAATTTGTGGAATTCCCATGGCCGACATACGTGCCTGGTTGTAAAAAAACCTTCCAAAATGGTTGGCATCAGGGAAAACAGTATCCTGCTCAGGCAAAAATGCACCGCCTGAATCCACCATGTAAACGCATGGTAAATGATTTTCCATGGCGATTTGTTGGGCACGAAGATGCTTTTTGATGGTAAACCGCATGTAGGTGCCTCCTTTTACGGTGGCGTCGTTGGCAATGATGACCGTTTCGCGTCCATGGATAATTCCGATTCCGGTCACGATTCCGGCTGAAGGAAATTCATTATTGTACTGTCCATAAGCTGCCAGAGGCGATAGTTCCAGAAAAGGAGTGTTGGGGTCAATCAAACGGTTTATCCGTTCACGGGCAAGCAATTTGCCCCGCGCTTTATGACGTTGGACCGATTTTTCCGAACCTCCACGTGTGTTTTCTTCTAATTTGGATTTGTATTCGTTTAATATTTTTAGAAAAGCCTGACGGTTGCTTTTGAATTCATCCGATTGAATATCAATCTTGGTCTTCAGTTTGTACAAGGTTGTATAAATTTATGAATACTGAATGAAAAATTAAATTTTGCATTTAATTGCATGCAAGTTTATGAAAAATTGTCGGAAGTTACTAATGATATTCTTATTTTGTGATAGATAAGAGCTGCTAAAAAGGCATTTCTTTCCCTTTTTTCATTTCTGTCTCGATGGTCGTTTATTTGCGCGTGGAGGCATGTGATGCCGGCAATTTTGGAGTGCGAAAATCAACCTATGCGTTGAAATAAAAATATTTCACTATTTTAGCCACTGACAATTATAGCGTAAATCTCCTATATGAATCAGCAAAAAAATTTTAAATGATGCAATACCCAAAGAAAGTAGTAATTGGTGATATTACTGTGCGTGATGGTTTCCAACACGAAGAGAAATTTATTCCTACCGAAGCCAAGGTATGGGTCCTTGAACAGTTAATCCTGAGTGGGTTTAAACACCTGGAGGTTACCAATTTCGGGAATCCGCGAGGGATGCCCCAATTTAAAGATGCCGATGAGTTGTTTAAACGGATCAGGAACAGCAAAAAGGTAAAAGATCAACTGGATGATGTGATGCTGACTGCCGTGACCATTCGTGAAAAAGCCATTGAACGGGCTATTGAAGCTAAGAAAGAAGGTTATGGGCCTGACAGAATTTTGTTAATGGTTTCCACGAGCGAATCTCACCAGATGAAAAATTCGGGACTGACCCTTGCCGAATATTGGAAAATGGCAGAAACCTGGATTCCTAAAGCCCGTGAAGCAGGGATAAAGGTCAATGGTACGGTCAGCACCATCTGGGGTTGTCCTATCGAAGGCCCCACCAAACTTGAGGATGCTGTGGCTTTTACCAAGAGGTGGTTCAGTATTGGAGCCAACGATGTGGAACATGCCGACCATGATGGTTCGGCTTCCCCCGACCGGGTATATCGCTATTTTTCTATGTTGCTTGATCAGGTGGATAATCCCCACAAACAAATCGCTCATTTCCACACCACCCGGGGTTGGGGGCTTGCCAACGTGTTGGCGGCCCTGCAAGCGGGCATGACCAATTTTGAATCGACCTTAGGTGGTATCGGTGGACAACCGGCCAACTTTGTGGATGGTGTGCCGGTATCGGGAACAGGTGCCTATTATTATAACGATCCCAATGATGTGGGTTTGGTGAGTACCGAAGATATGGTCGTGATGATGGACGAAATGGGGATTGAAACCAACCTGGATATCGATAAGATTCTGGAGACCGGAAAAGTGGTTGAGAAAATTGTGGGTCGTCGCCTGCGCTCAAAAACCGTCAACCAGGGACGAATTCCAAAGGCGATGACCGGCAGAAATTAGGATTTGGCATAGTCATTGATTAGCCATTTTTCCTTTTTACTATTTTTTTGAATGTTTTTTTATGAAGATAAAGCTTAGTATTTTCAGGTTACCGTTTTTGATGTTTATGATGGTGACCCTTAGTCTTTCATGCACCAATGTGAGCCATGTAAAAGAACTCAGGGTTCCGTTGCGCTCGGCTGCCGATATCCGGCCGGTTACCGATTCATTGGTCATTCCATATGTTTATACCAATGTGGTTTCCTTAAATGGACTTCCCGTAGATCAGAAAAAAGAGAAATTTTTTCATATGTTGTTGCCTGCGGTTTTAGCCGCAAAAGCCGAGATGGAGATGAATAGAAAGCGGGTGGAGCAAATTGCCAGAAAGCATCAACCCGCACCGGAAGAGGTGCATTTTTTGGATAGTTTGAAACGAAAGTATAAAGCAGCCAATGTGGTTGAGCTTATCAACAAACTGCACAGTGCGCCCACAAGTATTGTATTGGCACAGGCTGCCATCGAAAGTGGCTGGGGCGGGTCGCGTTTCTTTCTCAAAGCAAACAACCCTTTTGGAATTTGGTCGTTCGATGCAAATCATAAGCGTATTGAAGCCAACTCAAATCGTAACGGAAAAAAGATTTATTTGCGAAAATTCGACGACCTCGAAGAAGCCATCGACGAATATTTTACGATGATTGCCACCCGTCAGCCTTTTGCAAAATTCAGAAAAGCCTGTATCACCCTCCACGATCCCTATCAACTGATTCCGTTTTTATCGGCTTATTCGGAAAGAGGGAACGATTATGTGCAGGATTTGGCCAAGATGATTAGAACCAACCACCTTGAAAAATATGATCATTACCGTATTCAGCCCGATTATTTATATTAAACCTTAACCTGACGCCTTGAAGCATACAAAAATCAAAATCATCGAAACACCAAGGGATGGGTTGCAGGGGCTTTCGCAATTTATCCCCACCGACAGGAAAGTGGCCTATATCAATCAATTGCTACAGTGCGGCTTCGATACGGTTGAAATTGGAAGTTTCGTTTCGCCCAAAGCAATCCCACAATGGGTTGATACCGCTGCCGTGATTAAAGGCCTGAATTTTGATCAAACCGATTCGAAAATTGCTGTGCTGGTAGCCAATTTACGGGGAGCGCTCCAGGCTGTTCAATTTGAGGAGGTGGACCAACTTTTTTATCCTTTTTCCATTTCTCCCACTTTTTTGAAGCTCAATTTGCACAGCACCCTTGCAAAAGCCGAACATTTGACAGATCAGCTGATAGACCTTTGTCAGCAACATAACAAGGAGTTGGTGGTATTTCTTTCGCTGGCTTTTGGAAATCCGTATGGCGATGCATGGCAGGTGGAGATGGTGCATCAATGGGTTGAGCGTTTGGCAGGAAAAGGTATCAAACGCATTCCCCTGGCTGATACCATTGGCGATATATCACCTGACTTAATATTCAAGGTCTTTAGCCATTTAGTGGATGACTTCCGGCAGGTTGAATTGGGATTGCATACCCATGCTTATCCCGGTATTGGAAAACTGAAAGTGGATGCAGCTTTCAGGGCCGGTGTAAGACGATTCGATACGGTTCTTGGCGGATTGGGTGGCTGTCCCATGACAGGGAAAGCCATGGTCGGAAACCTTGCTCTTTCCGAATTATTGGATTACTGCGATGAGCATAAAATTGAAACTTCGGTAAACAAATCCTGCATAAAAAAAGCGGAAAATTTTCCGCTTTTGTCTCATTTTTAAAGGTTAGGATAAAAAATCAGCCAGCTTTCCGGCTTTTTCAACTCTGGCCCCTTTGGGGGTGTCGTGCAATGTGCAGGCTTCGTGGTACAGGTCATGCTCAAAAAACAAAATATAATTACCGGCCAGTGCCTCGGCATAAAACCGTTCGCGATCTTTCAATGTTTGCAAAGGCCGGGTATCATAAGCCATAATCCAGGGCATGGGAATGTGTGCGGTAGAGGGCATTAAATCGGCCATAAACACCACGGTTTTATCCTGATAATGGATGTGCGGAATTACCTGACCGTTCGTATGTCCGTCATAGAGTTTAAAATCGATGCCCGGGATGTATTCCCCCTCGTCTTCAATCAGTTTTAATTGTCCGCTTTCTTCTATGGGTAAAATATTCTCTTTTAAAAAGGAAGCTTTTTCACGCCGGTTGGGATGGGTGGCCCATTGGTATTGTTTTTTACTGGTCCAATAGGTAGCATTGGGAAAGGCCAATTCAAAATCGGTTTTGTCGTGATTCCATTTTACACTTCCGCCACAGTGGTCGAAATGCATATGTGTAAGAATCATATCGGTGATATCTTCCGGTTTAACCCCTGCTTTTGCCAGCGATTTTTCCAAAGTATCATCACCATTCAGATAATAATGGCTAAGAAATTTCTCGTCTTGTTTGTCGCCAATACCGTTGTCAATAAGTATTTTGCGGTCACCGTCTTCGATGAGTAAACAGCGCATGGCCCAGTTAGCGAGGTTGTTTTCATCGGCAGGATAGACTTTTTGCCACATCACTTTTGGGACTACGCCGAACATGGCGCCACCATCTAATTTCAGGTTGCCGGTTTCAATGGGGGTGAGTTTCATTATTATTTAATTTTTGTGAATGAAAGGTTCAGAGGAAAGCTTTTCAGGTTTCCTACTGGTTATTTGCTACAAATTTATTAAAAGATTTGAATGAACGACCTTTTAGATGATCAATTGGAGCAAACAGCAGCGAATTTTTTTACATTTGTAGATTATGCAAAAAACCACTTCTTATCAGCTGTCCGGCAATATTGTCGATCTCAGAAAAAATAAAATTTTTAAAGGCCATGTGTTTGTTTCAAACCAGCGCATTGAATCAATTGTTGCCGATGATCAGGTAACCGAAAAACAAACCATTCTTCCCGGATTAATCGATTCGCACATCCATGTGGAAAGTTCCATGTTAATTCCGTCCGAATTTGCCCGTCTGGCCGTTGTTCATGGAACTGTGGCCACCGTTTCCGATCCCCATGAAATTGCCAATGTGCTTGGGATTGACGGCGTCCGGTTTATGGTTGAAAATGGCAAAAAGGTTCCGTTTAAGTTTTATTTTGGTGCGCCGGCCTGTGTGCCGGCAACCCCTTTTGAGACTGCCGGTGCCAAAATAGGTACGGAGGAACTGGAAAGCCTGCTCAGGAGCGATGAAATAAAATACCTATCGGAAATGATGAATTTTCCGGGTGTAATCAATCATGTTCCGGACGAGATGGCGAAAATTGAAATTGCTCGTAAGTACGGCAAACCGGTGGATGGCCATGCCCCGGGTGTTAAAGGCGAGGATGCCCGAAAATATGCCCAGGCCGGTGTGAGTACCGATCATGAATGTTTTACGTTGGAGGAAGCCCTTGAAAAAATAAGGTATGGCATGAAAATCCAAATCAGAGAGGGAAGTGCAGCCAAAAACTTTGAAGCATTAATTCCTCTTTTGGAAAATCATTCTGATAAAGTGTTGTTTTGCTCGGATGACAAACATCCGGATGATTTGGCTGCCGGTCATATTAATCAAATGATTATCAGGGCAATTAAAAAAGGATATGACCCTTTGTTGGTGCTGAAAAGTGTCATCCTTAACCCGATTGAACACTATCAATTGGATGTGGGAACCCTGCAGGTGGGCGATCCGGCCGATATCGTCGTGGTGGATAATTTGGATGACTTTAACGTGTTGGCTACCTATATTAATGGAGAAAAAGTGGCTGAACAGGGCAAAACGCTCATTCAATCGGTTGATGAGGCTACCCCCAATAAGTTTAATGCTGTGCCGCTGCCGGTGGAAGCCGTGAAAGTTGAGGATAAAGGCGGGATGATACGCGTCATCGAATCCTTTGATGGAGAACTTATTACCGGTGTGTTGGAGATTGTTCCTCGCGTCGATCATGGAAATGTGGTGAGTGATGTGGGTAGTGATGTCTTAAAAATGGTGGTACTTAATCGCTACCAGCAGGCACCGCCGGCGGTTGGTTTTATTAAAAACATGGGTTTAAAAAAAGGAGCCATTGCTTCAAGTGTTGCCCACGACAGTCATAACATCGTTGCTGTTGGTACCACCGATGAGGAAATTGTTCGTGCAATCAATGCAGTGATAAAAAGCAAAGGAGGTGTTGTGGTGGTGGTTGATGACCATGAAGAGTTGCTCCCGTTGCCGGTGGCCGGCTTAATGTCGAACCGCGATGGTTATGAAGTGGCCCGGCGGTATGAGTGGCTCGACAAAAAAGTTCACGAACTGGGCTCCACCCTTCGTGCTCCTTTTATGACCTTGTCGTTTATGGCTCTTTTGGTTATTCCTGATTTAAAATTAAGCGATAAGGGACTTTTTGACGGAACTACCTTTAGTTTTTGCTCGTTATTTGTAGAGAGTTAAAAATAGCTATCTTTCAGATTTTAAGCATACTGCAATTTAGATTCGTTTTAAAATATCGAAATCGATAATATATATACATATCTAACTTAAAAAGATTCACAGAAATTCTATTTTTGCAAAAAAAATAAGTGATGACGCATTTAGATATTAATATTGATAAATTGGAAATGGCTGCAGGTAAATTGCGTGCCATATCACATCCCATGCGGATTGCAATTATTGAATTGTTATCGCAGGGAAAACCCTTAAGTGTTACTGAAATATACAAATCGCTTGATATCGAGCAGGCAACTGCTTCGCATCATTTGAATATTTTGAAAAGTAAAAATGTTTTGGTTTCGCGTCGTGAAGGCAAGAAAATCTTTTACGATTTAAGGAGTCACACCTTAACCGAAATTATCGAATGCATCAACCGTTGCAACGAAGAAAAATAGTGCATTGACTAAAAATTCCATACTTCGTTGATCTCCCAATTCGGGCGTATTTTTATTTTCTTTTCGTAATAGATTACCTTTTCGGGTTCCTGGTGCTTAAAATAGTCTCCGGTATCCCATTTGTTGTTGTGATTATCATCGAAGATAATTTTGAATCGATAGGTTCCCGGATCAAGATATTTTAGGTCGAGGGTTGTGGGTGCTGAAAAATAGTATTGTTTTAACGTGACATCTCTGTCGTTGAGTAAACTGAAAATATAGGCTTGGTGATGGGCCGGGTTTAACTGAAACTGCAGGCTGCCATACTCTTTTTCTTCTTTTGCTCTGAAGGTAAGGTGGATTTTTTTGTTTATTAATTGATTCCAATCGATGATGGCCGAGTCGGGGATAAAAAGCTGGTAATTTGTCCCTTCCTGCACAGTAAACGGAAATATCAAAGTTCGGTGGAGCTTATCCGCAAAATGAAAAGGGGGATGCCACAGGCTGTCTTTTCCCATAATCAAAAGAATGGAATCAGCCATTATTTTCTCAATGGGCGAATTAAACCGAAGCCGGAGTTTTTGTGTTGGAACAATATTGCCATGAACATTGGCTTTCCAGCCTAGCCATTCTTTCTTGGGCAGCGTTTCCTTCCGGTTGCGCCTGGTCAATTTCTCTTTCGGAAGGGTACGTATTGCCATGGTGTCTAAAACCTGATTGCCATTGGTGAAAATCAAATGAAGGGTGTCGGGAATATTTTTTCGCAAATACCAGGTCAGGGTATCTTTGTTTTTTCCCCACTCTTCCATAAACCAGGTGGTATCGGGAACCTTATTTTGTACCCGAATGTGTATGCTGTCGGCAGGAAGTCGAAATACGAATCGAAGGGTATGGGGCAAAATGAGTTTAGCCTGCAACACTTTTTGTACGCTGTCAGCTTGATTGAACAAAAAGAGTCGATGCATGCGTAAAGCTTTGTTGGCCAATGAATCGGCTCGAAACCATAAAGAGTCGATAAAATGTTGCAAACTGTCGTGTGGCCAGCTGGTGATGGTGTCGAAAAGACTGGAGTCAATTTTGGCCAAGGGTTTAAACTGAGGGCGTACCAGTGAATCGGCAAAAGCAATCCGTTCAGCAGGTTGGTCAAAGGTTAGGCTGTAGTTTTTGTCTTCGAGGGCAAAAAGCAGGTAGGTTGTATCGGCCAATCCCGAAAAGTTAAAATAACCCTTTTTATTGGTTTTGCTGATGTAGTAGGGTTTGACAAACAGGGGTAATTGTTCCAGTTTAAGGCTGTCGTTGTTATCTTTATACAACATCACGGAAACATCTTCCACACCGGTCAAATCGGCGGCATCTACCACTTGTCCGCGCAAACTCAGCGAGTCGATTTTGTCACCTGTGGAAAAAATATAGGTAAAATTGTGCAGGATATTACCTTCTGTGATATCTTGTATCGCATCACCAAAAAAAACCGAATAGGTGGTGTTTGGTTTCAGCGGTTCCTTAAATTTTACCGTTAACCCCTTGCCTTTGAGTTTAATGTCAGGAAATTCATTGATTGGCGGTGAAATAAGCAGTTGTTGATTAATCTTTTCAAGCTTCACATATTCATCAAAATGCAGGACAAACTTATTTCCTGCAAAGTGGGTGCTTTTGTTGGCCGGATGTGTTTCCACCACGCGCGGGGGTGTCAAATCGCGCGGGCCACCCACAGGAGCCATCACATTGGCACAGTGCTGAAAAGCAAATGCTGTTGCGGCGACGATGAATAAGGAAATGAGGTGTCCGATTTTGTATTTTTTCATCTTTACAAACGTACTAAAATTTCATTTTGGTCAGATGAAAATCGAATCATCCTTCAATTAATTGGTAAAAGAATGAAGTGTTATATCAAAACCCAATACCGAATTGGCAGGGATGCTTCCCCGTTGGATACTTCCATAAGCCAATCCCGAAGGGATAATCAGGATGATTTTGCCCCCACTTCCGATTAGCTGAACGCCTTCCTGCCAACCCTGTATAACATTGGTCAATGGAAAGCTGATGTTTGTACCCTGGTCAAAAGTGGTACCGTCAAGAAAATAACCTTTGTAATCAACAGTTACCCTTGAGTTGCGTGTCGGGTGATTGTCCGATCCCGGCGTAACAATCACGTAATATAATCCTGAATCGGTAAATTGGCCGTCGAGGTTGTTGGCTTTGGCATAAGCCTCAATAATTTGGTGGTCGGTTTCTGCCTGTTTCTTTGGGTTGTCTTTAAGACATGATGAGAAACCAAATAAAAATAAAGTCAATCCAACGAGTGTCAATAAATTCTTCTGCATTTTTTTATTTTGATGGCAAAAATAAGAAAAAGCTGTTTGGTAAATTCATTATTACGATGGCAGGGTGAGTAATTTATCGACCAGCTTTGGTAAGGCCTCTCCTGCTTTTTGTTGAATGATTTCCAAGTGATTGATTCCGGCTACCTGAAACGCCTTTGGGTCGATGTAATATTTAGGAATGGGGTCGGGGACATAATGGATGAGTCCTGCAGCGGGGTAAACCACCATGGAAGTGCCCACCACCATAAAGATATCGGCGGTTTTAGCAATGCTGACTGCTTTATCCATCAAGGGTACTGCCTCACCAAACCAAACAATATGAGGCCGCAATTGCGAACCTTTTTCGCATGTGTCGCCCAATTTTAACTCCCAGTGGTTTAATGTATAAATCAAATTGGGATCGACGGTGCTGCGGGCTTTTTTTAACTCGCCGTGTAGATGGATAACTTGGGTTGAACCAGCTCTTTCGTGTAAATCGTCCACATTTTGTGTGATGATGTGTACCTCGTAAGCCGATTCGAGTTTAGCCAACGCTTTATGTCCTTCGTTGGGTTCCACTTCAAAAAGTTGTTTGCGTCTTTGGTTGTAAAATTCCAAAACCATGGCCGGATTTCTTTGCCAAGCCTCAGGAGAAGCCACCTCTTCGATGCGGTGATTTTGCCATAGCCCATTGCTATCGCGAAAGGTGCTGATGCCGCTTTCGGCACTCATGCCTGCTCCGCTGAGAATAACAATTCGTTTCATTGAAATGCTTTTTCCAAAGATACGGAAATAAAAAAAAGCCATCCCATAAAAGAGATGGCTTTTTCATTAGTTTTAAAAATGGTTATAACCCCATACTATCATAAACATCCATTACTTCTTTTACGTGTGCAGCCGAAGCATTAAGCAAAGCCATTTCTTCATCATTCAACTTGATTTCAATGATTTCTTCAACGCCATTGCGTCCCAGCTTAACAGGAGCACCCACATACATGTCGTGCAAGCCCCATTGTCCGTCCAAACGAACACAGCAGGGGAAGATATGGTTTTGGTTTTGAATAACCGATTCAGCCATTTGAGCGGCAGAAGCACCCGGAGCATACCATGCTGAGGTTCCAAGGAGATTTACAATTTCTCCACCACCTTTTTTGGTACGTTCAACGATAGCATCCAATTTTTCTTTGTCGATAAGTTCAGTTACAGGGATACCCGAAACGGTTGTGTAACGCGGCAATGGAACCATGGTATCACCATGACCACCCATTAATAAAGCTTGGATATCGTTAGGTGAAACGTTAAGTTCGGAAGCAATAAAAGCACGGTAACGGGCGGTATCGAGAACACCTGCCTGACCAAATACTTTTGTTGCATCTTTACCGGAAGCCATATGAGCGGCATAAGTCATTACATCCAACGGGTTGGAAACAATGATGATAATGGCGTCAGGGGATGCAGCCATTACATTGTCGGTAACCGATTTAACAATTTTTGCGTTGGTTGAAATCAAATCGTCGCGCGACATACCGGGTTTACGAGGCAATCCGGATGTAATCACAACCACATCAGATCCTTTGGTTTGGGAGTAATCATTTGTGTAACCCGTTACGCGGGTATCAAAATGGTGAATGGCTGAGCTTTCCCAGATATCAAGGGCTTTGCCTTCGGCTAATCCTTCTTTAATATCAACAAGAACAACTTCGTCAAGAAAATTTCTTTGAGCCAAAACATCGGCACAGGTTGCACCTACTGCACCGGCACCTACTACTGTTACTTTTTTCATGGTTTTAAATATTTTAAAATAGGTTAATCATTTAATGACTCCCAAAAGTACAAATAAAATGCCCCTTTTTTCGTTAATTTATGATAAAAGTCACCAAATGAATCAATTTAAATGACGTCTAAATTAGTTTGTATGCGTAATATTGATTTTTTCCTTCCACTTTGGCTTATTCATTCATGAGTTTTGCCAGTGTTTCTTTGTTTTTATGATTGAGCAGATTTTTACCCTCTGCTGTATAAAGAAAATCAAGCAGCTCGCGATAATGCTCGACCACACGGTTTCGTACCATTTTCATGGTAGAGTTGAGCATGCGGTTTTGTTCGCTGAGCGGCTCATCCATAATGCCTAAGGTGGAAGGAAGCCAGCGTGATGGAAACATGTTTTCATATTTTCCTCCCTTGTGGTACTGGTCAATATCCGATTTGATTAATTCAAGCATAATTTTGTGTCCTTCGGCAGATTTCGGATCCACTTTAATTTTGTGCAGTGCCTTTTTTAGTGCCGTTAAATTGGGAAAGATTAACCCAACGGTATACGGATTCTGGTTGTTGTACAGCATACATTGATCAATATATTTTGACTGTTCAACCAGGGCTTCTTCAATACCTTCAGGGCTGTATTTTTCTCCGTCATTGCTGATGAGCAAGCTTTTGAACCGTCCCAATACGTATAAAAAATTATCTTTGTCGAGATACCCCATGTCGCCGGTATGTAACCAGCCATCTACCAGGGTTTCGTTGGTGGCAGTTTCATTTTTCCAATAGCCTTTCATGACATTCTCACCACGGACAACAATTTCGCCCTTTTCGCCACGTGCCAACTCTTTTCCCTCGTCGTCACAAATTTTTACATCAATATTTTTTACTAAAAATCCTGATGAGCCCAGTTTGTGAGTTAAGGGCGCATTGGATGAAATAACCGGTGAAGCTTCGGATAATCCATAGCCCTGATAAATGGGGATTCCGATGGCGTAGAAAAAACGTTGAAGGTCGATGTCGAGCAGGGCACCGCCCCCTACAAAAAATTGCAGTCGCCCGCCAAAGTTTTCTCTGATTTTACTAAACAATATTTTGTCGTACATCAATACAAGCGGTTTTAACACCTTGCGCCATCCTTTACCTTTGTCCCAGCCGATTCCATTGTAGGCATAGGCTGTTTTTAAAGCCATGTTGAATAATTTTTCTGCCTTAGGACCTTTGGCCCGGATACCGGCTTCAATATTTTTACGAAAGTTTTTGGATAATGCCGGCACGCTTAGTAAAAAGGTAGGTTTTGTCTCTTTGATGTTTTTGGGAATATTTCGCAGGGTCTCCATGGGTGTTTTGCCGGTTTCGACCACCGAGAGGCTGGCTCCCTGCCTGATGAGGGTGTACAAGCCGACAGTATGGGCAAAAGAGTGATCCCAGGGCAAAATTAAAAGCGTAGTAAAGTCTTCGGTAACAGTCATCAGCGAATTGGATTGCTCTACATTTGCAGTATAATTGCGATGCGACAGCATAATTCCTTTTGGATCGGCAGTAGTTCCCGAAGTATAACTGATATTGGCTAAATCGTCGGGTTGGATTGATTGCCAAAGGGCATCTATTTTCGAACTGTTTTTGTCCATGCTCTTTTTTCCGTCCAAATAGACCGATTCGTACGAGCGTTCTCCCTTTTCTAAATCTTCGGGATAGCCCATAACCACCACCGTTTTAACTTTTGAGATTTCTTTTTTAATGCCTCTTACCTTTTGCAATTGCCCATCGCTACAGATAATCCATTTGCATTCGGCATGTTTGATTCGAAATGACAATTCGGAGGGTTCGTTGATTTTAATGGATAGCGGAACATTAATGGCACCTAAATAAAGCATGGCCAACTCCGAAATCAGCCATTCGCTTCGTCCTTCAGCCAATAAAGCAATGCGGTCACCTTTTTGAACACCTAAATTCATTAGTCCGGAGGCTAAGCGGTGTACCTTTGTGCGAATTTGGGTAAACGTAATGCCTTGATATTTGCCTTTCGATTTTTCCCAAACCAGCACGTTGTTGGGGAATTTTTTTACACTTCCTTCAAATAATGCAGGGATCGTTTTCATGATAGAAAAATTAAATTAAGGTGTCGAAGATACAAAGTTTTTTTATTGCCTGCTATATGACCGAATTACAAAATGAAAACGCCCTGCATGGGTTTAGGTGCAGGGCGTTTAAATAATTGATGGCAACCTTGAGATTGCCGGTACTTGTTACTGTGCATCCATCACAGCCACCATAATCATGTTGACAATCTCGTTGACGCCACTGCCCATTTGCAGTACGTGCACCGGTTTGTTCATTCCATTTAATATGGGGCCGATAATTTCAAAACCGGCGGTTTTGTTCAACAGTTTATAAGCAATATTGGCTGATGACAGGTTCGGGAAAATTAACGTATTCACCCTGCTTCCTAAGTTTTTGGAGAATGGGAAGCTATTCTTTAACAATTCCTGATCCAATGCGATATTGGCCTGAATTTCACCGTCAACTTTTAATTCGGGATGTTCAAGATGTAATTTGGCGACAGCCTGACGAACCCGAATAGGGCTGTCTGCATCAACCGAACCAAAATTGGAATAGGAAAGCATGGCAATATTAGGTTCTATATTGAAACGCTTCACAACTTCGGCTGTTTGCAAGGTGATTTCTACCAGATCCTCAGCCTCAGGTTTTTTATTAACCGTACAATCGCTCAGGAATAACGGGCCTTCTTTTGTAATGACTATGTACACACCACTCACGATACGTACGCCCGGTTTCCGGCCAATTACCTGCAAAGCAGGCCGTATGGTGTCGGGATAGTTACGTGTTAACCCTGAAAGAACGGCATCGGCTTCACCGTTTTCAACCAACATGGAGCTGTAATAGCTGTTTAATTTCATGTATTCCTTGGCTGCATGCAGGGTCATACCACGGCGTTTGCGTTTTTCAAAAAGCTGTTGAACATAGTCTTTCATTCTTTCTTTTTGAGCATTTGCTTTCGGGTCAATAATGGTTACGCCGTCCAGTTCGAGTTCGGTATCCGCAATGATTTTTTTGATTTTTGCTTCATTACCCAACAAAATGGGAATGGCCATCTTTTCATTAAGGACAATTTCGGCGGCTTTCAGGATATCATAATTTTCAGCATCTGCCAACAGAATCCGTTTGGGATTGTTTTTACAGGTAGCTTTCATTTGCCGTTTCAACGGATTGGCTAAGCCCAGGCGTTTACGAAGTTCTTCTTTGTATTTCTCCCAATCTTTAATTGGCTTGCGTGCAACGCCTGAATCCATAGCCGCTTTGGCTACAGCCGGTGCCACTGTTTCAATCAAACGGGGATCGGTAGGTTTTGGAATAAGATATTCTTTTCCGAATTTTAAATTATGTACACCGTAAGCAATGTTTACTTCTTCAGGGACCGGTTCTTTGGCTAGATCAGCTAAAGCTTTGGCAGCGGCCAGTTTCATTTCGTCATTTATCTTCGAAGCCCTTACGTCGAGGGCACCACGGAAGATAAAAGGAAATCCGAGTAAATTATTTATTTGGTTGGGGAAGTCGGAACGACCGGTTCCCATTATGGTATCGGGACGGGCTTCCATGGCCTCATCATACGAAATCTCAGGTGTGGGGTTGGCCATGGCAAAAACAATGGGATTGGGTGCCATGGTTTTCATCATGTCTTGGGTCAATAATCCACCAACGGATAACCCTAAAAACATATCAGCCCCTTTTAAGGCTTCTTCAAGTGTATGGACAGGCAGGTTTGTAGCAAAAGCTTTTTTCGATTCGTTCAGATCAGTACGATCAACGTGAATAACTCCCCGGCTGTCAAGCATAATTACATTTTCGGGTTTTACCCCCAGTTTTATATAAAGGCGAGTACATGAAACGGCGGCTGCACCTGCCCCGCTAACGACAATTTTGAGGTCTTCTGGTTTTTTGCCGACAATTTCCAATGCATTTAATAAAGCAGCTGATGAAATAATGGCAGTGCCGTGTTGATCATCGTGCATCAGCGGAATGTCCAGTGCTTCTTTTAGTCTGTTTTCAATTTCGAAACATTCAGGAGCTTTGATGTCTTCCAGGTTAATTCCTCCAAAAGTAGGGGCGATACCTTTAACGATTTCAATAAATTTATCGGGATCTTTTTCGTTGATTTCGATGTCGAAAACATCCACATCGCCAAAAACTTTAAACAGGAGACCTTTACCTTCCATCACCGGTTTACCGGCTTCGGGGCCGATATCGCCAAGCCCTAAGACGGCAGTCCCGTTTGAGATTACGGCAACAAGGTTGCCCTTGGCCGTGTATTTATACACATCTTCCGGTGTTTTTTCGATGGCCAGACAAGGGTCGGCTACGCCGGGGGTGTATGCTAATGATAAATCGCGCTGTGTTGAATAGGGTTTGGTAGGAATAACCTCTACCTTGCCCGGACGCCCCAATGCATGGTAATTGAAAGCGTCTTTTCGAAATAATTTGTCCATAATGCTTTGAAATTTATTCAGCAAAACTACAAAATTCTCATGGGGGTTATGTCTAATTAAAAAAAATATTGTTAATTTATAAACAATTTCAATTAAAAGAGGGTTTCATTTCTCATAAAACGATTTAATTATCAGTGAAACAAAATCTTATGATTCTAATAGGGGGTACGGGCAGAAACATCGGGAAAACCCATTTGGCCGCAATGGCTGTTGAAAAACTGAGTAAGTTAGCGGAGGTTATTGCTGTAAAAATATCGAATGTAAATCCGGGAAATAAAGATTTACATGGCACCCATTCGATGCCTGTGGAAAATGATTTTTTAATTTATGAAGAGTACGACCGCAAAGGAACGAAAGACAGCATGCGTTTTCTGAGAGCAGGCGCCACCCGTTCGTTTTTTATGGTGACTGATGATGCCCATTTGCCGGAGGCTTTTAAATATCTGAAAGATAAAATAAAACCCGGTGGCGTGGTGGTTTGTGAATCAAATTCTCTTCGGCAATGGATAAAGCCCGACTTGTTTATCATGGTTGATGATGGAAAACAAGAAGGCAAAAAAAACCTGTCCCAACTGTTTGAATGGGCCGATGCTGTGGTGCCCGCACTCAATCAGAAGGCTTTTACTGACCTGGTGAGCAAAATTAAAATCCACAAAGGAAAAATTGTTTTGTAATTTTGCCTGCTAAACAAACAAAATATGCTCATACATCAAAAGATGAAGCTGGCTAATGTGATTCATCACGATCATACATTGGTTCCGGTTATCAACCGTTTTGGAATACAGTTGGGGTTTGGAAATTATAACATTGAAGAGATCTGTCAAAATCACCGGATTGATGTTGATTTTTTTGTTACAATACTAAATGTTTTTCACGATCCCCAATATTTTCCGGCTAAACAACTTCAGCGTTTTTCCGTCGCCATTTTGGTGGAGTACCTTCAAAAAGCGCATACCTATTTTATGAAGGATAAAATTCCTGAAATTGCTGCTTTGATTGATCAAATGGATGGAAATTGTTTGGATGACCGGAAGACGGGACTGTTGATTCGAAATTTTTTTGATGAATATCGCAACGAGCTCATTAAGCATGTCAATCATGAAGAGCAGCAGATTTATCCTTATGTTTTGCAACTGGAAAAGGCTTACCTAAGCGGTCAACTCACCCCGGCTATGGAAATTCAGCTGCGGAATAATCCCCTTGCTGCCTATGAGGTTGAACACGAAAATGTGGAAGAAAAATTGTTCGATTTAAAGAATATTTTTATTCAATATCTGCCGGCTCCCAAAAACGACAAACTGTGTTACCAGATTTTGCGTGAATTGTTTACGCTCGAAAAAGAACTCAACGAACATGCCCGGTTAGAGGATCTGATTTTGGTGCCAAAGGTTAATGCCATGGAATTGACACTTCATAAAAAAGGTTTTGGTAATGAATGATATCAAAACAGTAGTTCTGGTTGAACCGCGATATTTGGTGCAAAGCGGGTTGGAGAAAATGTTGATGGAACTGCCCAGGTTGATGCTTGCCAAAACCTTTTCGGGAGATGAGCCTAATCTGGCCGGACTTATTCTTAAGCAGGATGCTGATATTGTGATAATCAATCCTTTGTTACTTAAAGCTTCTCTGCGGAAGCTGATAGACAAGTTAAAAGAAAACCGCGAAATGGTGATTTTTGGCTTGTTGGATGAAAATACCCCCCATGCCATACAAGGGCTTTTTTCAAAGGCATTGTCTGTGCATGATTCAAAATTCGATTTGCAATCGAAAATACGCTCGGCAATACACTTTTCAGAGCCTAACCACCAGAAAAGATTGCTTAGCAAGCGGGAAGTTACCATTTTGAAACAAGTTGTTTTGGGTTTAACCAATCAGGAAATTGCCGACAAGCTTTTTTTAAGTATCCATACAGTGACCACTCATCGAAAAAATATCAATCGAAAACTGGGTATAAAAACTGTTTCGGGTTTGGCCGTATATGCCATGATGAATC
>CBETNY010000007.1:0-19304 GCA_965537275.1 uncultured bacterium
ATAATCGGATCAATTTCAAGCTGATAGGAGGAGTGAGGAAACCAACGCTTCAGAAAACCCAGCCGTTTTTCGTAACGAGATAAAAAAACAGGAGTTCCCAGAGCCAACAAAAACTGTCTGATTTCCGGTTGAAAAATGATAATCAGTGCGATAATTCCCACACTGATAAAAGCACCCAAAATATCCGACAGGAGCTCCATTTTTAAGGCATAGGTGATTTTCCAAAGTAAAAAAACAGCCACAATCCCTAAAAAAATATTGATAGCCGCTGTTCCCCGCAAGAGTTTGTATAAAGTAAACAACAATACCGCTACGAAAAAAATATCGAGCAGATCAAGAATACGTATTTGTATAAAAAGTGTAAGCAATGGATTTCAAATTATTTTTTCAAAGTTAAAAAATAATGCATTGGTCACAACCCTTTCATCATTTTTACATCACGCATGCATTCACAAATCCTGAAAATTCTTTCTTTTTTAAGGAATGAAATCATCCAACGGGCTTAACGGCCCATTTGTTTCCCATTTTAATTACCACATTGATGGTTTTTATATTGACGCAAAATGGAAAGGACTTCACGGGCTTCTTTGACATCGTGCACCCGCAAAATATTGGCCCCCGACAGCACCGCCAGCGTATGGAGCACCGTTGTGCCGTTCAGCGCCTCCGACGGTGTTGTATTCAGCACCTTGTTGATCATCGATTTACGCGACACACCCACCAGCAAAGGCAAATCATCAATTCGAACATCTCCAAGCTGTTGAAGCAGCGCATAATTACAATCCAAACTCTTACCAAAACCAAAACCAGGGTCCAGGATAATATCCTCAACACCTTCATCACGCAAGCGGCTCACCTTTTCCCTGAAAAAAGCGTGTATTTTTCGGACAATGGCTTCTGTAATGGGTTCTTGTTGCATTACTTTAGGAGTTCCCTGCATATGCATTAATATGTAAGGAACCCCGAGAGAAGCCACCACCGAAAACATCTTTGCATCCAAATTCCCCCCCGACACATCATTAATCAGCGAGGCTCCTTCCTGGACACACCGGCTGGCCACACGCGACCGGAAAGTATCGATGGAAAACAGGGCCTTTGGAAACTCACGCTTGAGCAGACGCAAAGGTCTCAACAGACGCTTAAGCTCTTCGTCCTCATCAATCATTTCGGCACCCGGTCGGGTTGACATGGCTCCCAAATCGATTATATCGGCGCCTTCATCCAGCATTTTTCGCGTTTGACTTACCCAATCATCGGCATCCGTATATTTTCCACCATCGTAAAACGAATCCGGTGTGAGGTTCAGAATTCCCATAATCAGCGGGTTATCAAAGCTGAATAATTTTTCTCCCACCCGAAGGGGTCTGGTTTTTTGAAAAGAAGTATCTTTATTGCCCATTTTAAAGCTTATTAAGCGAATTTTTGAACAAAAATATGGATAAATTAATTGCCCCATGAAGCAAGACACCAACGAGCAGTTTGAAACAATTATTTCCAAATGCCAGGCTGTATTTGAGGATAAGTTAAAAGATTACGGAACCGCCTGGCGCATCTTGCGCACACCCAGTTTGACCGACCAAATTTACATCAAAGCCAACCGGATTAGAAATATACAGCAATTAGGCAGACAAAAGGTAGACGAAGGCATCGTCCCCGAATTCATCGGTATTGTAAACTATTCGTGTATGGCACTGATTCAACTGGAATTGGGCACCACCGATATGCCTGATTTGGATGCGGCAAAAGCATTGGAATTGTTTAATAAATACATCTATCAGGCGCGCGATTTGATGTTTAACAAAAACCACGACTATGGCGAAGCCTGGCGGCAGATGCGCATTGCATCACTCACCGATATTATCCTGATGAAACTTTTACGCATCAAGCAAATTGAAGACAACCAGGGAAAGACGTTAGTTTCTGAAGGTCTGGAAGCCAACTACTTCGACATTATCAATTATGCTGTATTTGCCCTCATTAAACTGCTGCTGGAACCGGACACCCAAGATGCCTAGCCGGGTTGGCTTTCTGTCATTACAAGAATAATCCTTTAGCAAGCTTTAAATTTATGTCGTTCGATTGAAAAGATCACAAAATGATGCGGAATCACAAAGAAAACACAGTGATGGCAATCCTCCGCCTCCTGCTGGGGCTTGTCTTTATTTTTTCGGCTACGGTAAAAGGAATCGATCCCATGGGAACCGCATACCGCGTCCAGGATTATCTTTTGGCTTACGGCTGGGAGTCGCTTCTTCCGTATGCCCTGCATCTCTCCTTTTTGATTATTCTTTCAGAATTTTTATTGGGGATGGCTTTTCTTTTCCGTTTATTTATGAAAACCGCTTCGTGGGCCATGTTCGCCATGCTGGCCTTTTTCACAGTAGTCACACTGCTCGATGGTCTTTATAACTGGGTACCCGATTGCGGTTGTTTTGGTGATGCAGTTAAACTAACCAACTGGGAAACTTTTTATAAAAACATCGTACTCATCAGCATGAACCTGGTGGTGCTGCTCTATTGGAAAAAACGAAAAACCCTCACACGATTTACACCTCAATTTCTAATTCTTGTTTTATTTGGCTCCGGCTTTTTACTATTTATCAACTACAACCTCAATCATTTACCGATAGTGGATTTTCGAGACTGGAAAACCGGCCGCGACATGAAGCCGGAGGGACTCGACAAGGTAAAAACCTATGTGATTTATCAAAACAAAAAAACCGGAGAAAAGAAAACCTTTGAATTTCCCCATTTTCCATGGAAAGATACCGCCTGGATGGCGCGCTGGAAATTTGTAAGCCAACGCATTGACAATTCTCAGCTGGTGCGTAAGCATCATCTTATTATTGAAGACAGCGTCGGCAATGATTACACGCAACAAATTATTGACAATCCGGAAAATCAGTTTATTCTGGCAGCCTACGATTTACAAAAAAGCAATCCCGAAGGAATAAAAAAAGCCCTTCAGCTTTATCGCTATCTTAAAAAAAACGGCCTTTCAATGGTATTGCTTACCGCTTCCGAAACCAGCCAAATCGTAAAGATGGAACAGGACTGGCAAACCGATCTTCCCGCATTTTTATCCGACGACATTGAACTGAAAGCCATGATCCGGTCGAACCCGGGATTGCTTTGGCTGAAGAATGGTGTGGTAATTAAAAAGTGGCACTATCATGATTTTCCCTCTCCCGACCAACTGCATCAGATGATGGAAACCGCCACACACAAAAACAAAGGAAGGTAAATTCGTCGACAACCCATTTCCGGCATTTTTATCGCACATAAAATGGAAGGATTCCTAACTTTATAAGAGGATAAAACCAAGTGCATCATAAGCGACTGTTTTCCCTGTGCATCAAGACGATTGTCCATGAGAAAGAATAAAGCCAAGCCATTATTTTTCATACCTTTGTGCCAACATCAACACTTTCGCATCAAATTTGTACATTATGAAACGCCATATCTTCTTTGTCATTCTTGCTGTATCCGTCCTATTTATTGTCGGCAGCTGCAACAAAACCAACACCTACACCAAACCAACAGCCGATTTTACGGTTTCACCCTATACCGGGAATGTACAAACCACCTTCACTTTTAATGCTTCCCGTAGTCACGACAACGCCCAATCAACTTCCAACATGCAATATCGATGGGACTTTCAAAACGATGGAATTTGGGATACGCAATGGTCAACCAGCGACACCTTGCTGCATCGTTATCAGGAAGCCGGTTATTATACAGTGGGGTTGGAAGTTCAAGACAAATACGGATTAACCGATTGGGTTTCTAGAAATTTAGTCGTTACCGACGGCGGCTCAGGAGACAACAGCCCCTTTGCCACCTTTACCATTTCACCTACCAGCGGACCGGCGGGCACGGTATTTACTTTTGATGCCAGCGATGTGAGCGACCCGCAGGAAAACAGCAGCAGCCTCCAAATCAGGTGGGATTTTGAAAATGATGCCAATTGGGATACTCCTTATACCACCAGCAAAACCATCAGCCATCAGTATGCAACAGCTGCCACTTACACCATTAAATTGGAAGTGAAAGACAGCGATGGAAATTTAAGCACCACCACACGTTCTCTTGTTGTAGGCGAAACAACCAATACGGCCATTGAGTTTGTGGATGTTGCCGGTGGCACTTTCCAAATGGGATGTACCGAGGTGAATACAGGAGATTGTGATTTTGATGAGAAACCCATTCACAGCGTGACCCTGAGTAGTTTTAAAATCAGCAAATATGAAGTAACCAATGCACAATATGCCAACTTTTTAAATAGTGTGGGAGCCAATTCGGACGGCAGTGTAGGAGGAGATACTTACGTATACATTGGAAATGAATACTGTAACATCACTTACAACAACACCCGCTTCGAACCTATTCAGGGAACCGATAACCTACCTGTCATGGTGGTCAGCTGGGAAGGTGCCAAAGCCTTTTGTGATTGGGCCGGAGGTCGCTTGCCCACGGAAGCCGAATGGGAATTTGCGGCCAGGGGAGGAAACAGCAGTCATGGCTATGCTTACAGCGGAAGCAACACACTCAACGATGTATGCTGGAATGCCAGCAATACCTTTGCGCATCCCCAGGACGTCGGTACGCTGGCACCCAACGAGCTTGGCATCTATGACATGAGCGGAAACGCCATGGAATGGTGTGCCGACTGGTACGGATGGGATTACTATTCCTCCAGCGAATCGAACAATCCACAAGGACCGGCTACCGGAGACGAAAAAGTGGTGCGTGGAGGTTCTGTTTTTAACGGCGCTGACGATTGCCGCGTATCAGACCGCTACAACCTTAATCCATCGGATGCCCACAAAGAGGTTGGTTTCCGTGTAGCAAAATAAAGGCTGCTTGTTTTTGGCATTATTCTTGCAAATTTTCATCTATTCTCCCTGTGCCGCCAGCCCGGAAAACCGGACCCTTTGTGAATTTAAAATTACAGGATGATTCATCAAGTTTGAGGGTTGCCTATCAATTTATTTAAAAGATGAAAAAAATTATTCTCAGCCTCATCGTGGCAAGTTTTATTTTAAATGGATGTATCATCATAAAACGATCCACACGTATTTATACCGACGTCGATCCGGTTCATCATGCCTTGCGACATCATGTTACCTTTTTCTTTTTAAATGGCATTGAATGGCCTTCTCAAGTAAATACCCTTAAAAAAACCGTGCTCAAAATAGTGGCTAAAAAGAGTCAAAAGGTAGATTATACGGTTTACGATCAACTTTATTTAGACGCATCCTCCGGGCCGGTAAAAGATTCGGTATTTATCATGGTGGATGGTCAGATTTTTCCCAAAAAGCTGGAAGGGCTGACCCTGACAAACCGTTCGGAGGTAAACACTGCGAGCAACCAGGTAATGACTTCCGATTCAACGGTGGTTAATGTGGTCTCAGGGGTCCAAACCCATTATTGGAATGAGGCCTCCTTCCATTACAGCATCAGCCCGATTTTAGCCAATACCATGCGATATGCCACCGACATCCGGTTTATTTATTACATTGGCCCCCAAATTTTTACCGTAAAACTCAAACGGAGTCAACTAAACAAGCTCAGGAAAATCATTGAAACAAGCCTTCCGCAATCGATCGCAGATACGGATCATCAATTTTAAAAAACAACATTTGCGTATTTTCAATACCCATAAATAAAATGAACCGGATGAATCGGTTATTGTCCCTAAAATAGTACTAAATTTGCCCGTCAACAAAATTTAATAAAATGAGAAAAAATATTGTAGCCGGCAACTGGAAAATGAACAAAACCTTTCAGGAAGCTGAAGAACTAATAGACCAGATTGTGGTTGGAATGGACGAAGAAGCATTGAAATGCGATTTAATTATTTGTCCCCCTGCGCTTTACCTTGAGGTAGCCTCCGACTATGCCGAAGAAAGTCGATTAAGTGTAGGTGCACAGAATGTTAGTGAACACGAAAAAGGCGCCTATACCGGAGAAATTTCAGCCGCCATGCTCGGGTCGGTGGATGTGGAATATTGTATTGTGGGGCATTCCGAACGACGCAAATATTTTCATGAAACCAATGAACAACTTGCCAAAAAAGTTGATTTGTTACTCGACTATGGCATACGTCCCATTTTCTGTTGTGGTGAAGTTCTTGAAGAGCGCGAATCGAACAGCCAGTTTGAAGTGGTTAAAAAACAATTGAGTGAATCCTTGTTTCATCTCTCGGCTGATGAGTTTTCGAACCTGGTGATTGCATACGAACCGGTGTGGGCCATTGGAACAGGTAAAACCGCTTCTCCCGAACAAGCACAGGAGATGCATGCTTTTATCAGGGGATTGGTGGAAGAAAAATTTGGAAAAGAGGTGGCTCAGGAAGTCAGCATCCTTTATGGCGGAAGTTGTAATCCCGGAAATGCCGCTTCCCTCTTTGCCAATCCTGACGTGGATGGCGGCCTGATAGGTGGCGCTTCCTTAAAAGCAGACGACTTTCTTAAAATTGCAGGCAGTTTCTAAGTCAGCATTCAAAACCATGCCGCCGGTTGGGTATTCCATCCCACCGGACGGCACTTTTTTTAAAATTAAAGTCACCCTCATGAACTATTACCAGGTAAGCTGTCCCAAACCCACTACACAAGAGGCCACCGACATACTGATAGCCCGGATGGCGGAAGCCGGATTTGAAAGCTTTGAAGAAACCGAGCATCATGTGCTGGCATACATTCAAGAAAAGGAGTTCAACCCCGATGCCTTAAAACAAATTGAAACCTGCCATGAAGCCATGCAAAAGGGACTGCTCAAAAGCGAGCTGATTCCCGACCAAAACTGGAATTCGGTTTGGGAAAGCAACTATCCATCGGTGGTGATTGATCAACGTTGTTACATACGGGCCCCTTTCCATGAAGAAAAGCAAGACATGGAATATTCCATTACCATTCACCCCAAAATGGCCTTTGGAACGGCACACCACGAAACCACCGCCCAGATGATTTCGCTGATTTTGAATGAAGATTTTAGCCATCAACAGGTGTTGGATATGGGCTGCGGAACGGGCGTTTTGGCCATTCTGGTTGCCATGAAAGGAGCCCAACATGTTGATGCGGTTGATAATGATCCCTGGTCGTTTAACAACACCACCGAAAACATCACCTTAAATCCTGTCCACGACATCCAACCTGTGTTGGGAGATGCCTCTTTCTTAAAAGACAAAAAAGAGGTGTACGATACCATATTAGCCAATATTAACCGGAACATTCTATTGAGAGATATGCCTGTCTATGTGCAATCGCTTAAACCCGGAGGAAAAATATTTTTTAGCGGATTTTACGAATCCGATCTTCCCGACATCAAACAACAGGCTGAAAAACTGCATTGTTCCTTTCAAAAACACATCACAAAAAACAATTGGGTAGCTGCTGTATTTAAAAAAGAAACCATCGATTCTTAAACGCAAAAGCCAACACATGTCCTCATTTTGTGCACGATTCACCGGACTTATTTTAATGGTCATGACAATGGCATGGCCGGTACCGGCCTCTGCACAAACCGACTCGCTGGCCCGCGATCCCGTAAGTTTTTACAGCCAGATCAGCCAAATACTGCTCAACACCAAACGTCCTTCCGAGCTAACCAAAGCCCGGCTTTTAATCAACCGCCTCGATCCGCTTTATCAATCGGGAAGTTTTGACAAACCCATTCAACCGGCCATATGGCACCTCACCGAGAACCTGCGTGAGAAAAAAGTACGTACTTATCCTTTTCTGTACGATTATCTGTATGCTTTAACCTTGCTGGGTGAATCGAAACTCAACACAAATGATTTGTTGGTTTGGCACCGCTATGCCGACCAACTTATCGCCAACAAAAAGCTGAAGGCATACCTCGATTTTATGGCCTTCACCAAACAACTGTTCGAAAACCATCAACTTTTTAAACGGGGCAGTTCGGCATGGTATTTCAGCCATCAAAATTTTCATTTCCGGGACGATTCCACCTTTGTCCTTCAGTTCGATTCGCTTACTTTAAAAAAGGTAAGCCGTTACGACAGCTCCATTATTCGCCACACAAAAGGTCTTTTTTATTTTGAAAACAAAAATTGGCAGGGAGATGGCGGTCGTTTTAGTTGGACCCGTTTCAAACAGATTGGTAATCAACGAACGGTTCACTTAAGTCGGTACTCCTTTCGGCTTACCGGCAACACCATGACCTTCGACTCGGTAACGCTTCATGAAAAATCATGGTTAAACCGTAACATTTCCGGACAATTATCCGACAAGGTGTTTTCGGGAAAAACCAATGCACGCACACCCTATCCACATTTTATTTCGTACGACAACCAATTACACATCGACAGTTTGTATCCGGATATTCAATATCAGGGGGCTATTGAATTCAAAGGAAATCAACTTTATGGCATTCAAC
Source organism: uncultured bacterium (assembly GCA_965537275.1). Classification (GTDB taxonomy): domain Bacteria; phylum Bacteroidota; class Bacteroidia; order Bacteroidales; family F082; genus Sulfidibacterium. The sequence continues at coordinate 8,401 of CBETNY010000007.1, forward strand.
GCGAAGGTGTTCATCCGGTTTTTATTTTTAAACGGAAAAACAAAGAGGCGCTAAAATTAAGGTCGGAACAATTTAAAATGGAGCCATCCAAAATCGAAGCAGCCCATGTAGAGCTCATCCTGCCAATCGACAACGACTCCATTTATCATCCCGACTTGCAACTTCGGTATACGGTGAACAACCAACAACTTGTGCTGTTCAGCATGTCCGGTGGAAGCACCCTGATTCCTTTCTTCGACTCGTACCACCAAATGGATCTTTATGTCCCTTCCCTTTTCTGGAACATGCGCACCGACAGTATGATATTCAAAAAAATACGCGGTGTCAACAGCAATATCAAAGCCAGTTTCGAATCGACACGGTTTTTCTCAAACAAAGATTTTTATCTTTTGCAAGGCATTGATGAGCTAAACCCCCTTTATGTAATCGAAAATTTCACAAAAACCTACGGAACAAAGACCATCAGCGCTGCAGCTTTGGCGGGATATATTCAAAAGCCCGTTGAACAGGCCATTGCCATGCTGATTAACCTGTCGAACCACGGTTTTGTGGTGTATAACGATGAACAGGAAAAGGCCATTGTGAAAGATCGATTGCAGTATTTTCTGGATGCCAAAGCCAGACGCACCGATTTTGATGTTATTCATTTCACTTCCCAGGAGAATCGCAAAGCAAACGCATCACTTAATTTGCATAACCGCAGCTTAAAAATTTACGGCGTACCGCGAATTTTCATCAGCGACTCGCAACATGTATACATCTACCCCTATCACAAACAGATTGCGGTGCATAAAAACCGGGACTTTTCGTTTGACGGGAGAGTGAGCGCCGGTCTTTTTGAGTTTTATGCCCGAAAAAGCACTTTTGTTTACGACAGTTTTATGATTAATCTGAATCATGTTGATTCGCTCACTTTTCGGGTAATCAAGCAGGACACCATCCGAAAGGTTAAGAAAATTATTCAGGTGAAAAACAGTCTGCGCAAGCTAAACGGCCGTTTGTATGTTGATTTTCCCTTTAACAAATCGGGATTGATGCATGCTCCACAGTACCCCATATTTGTCAGTGAAGGGGAGAGTTATGTTTACTTCAATCGTCGCAGCATACAGGACAGCACTTTGGTACCCGAGCGGTTCTACTACCAGATCGATCCCTTTACTTTCGATTCTCTCATCGCCTTCAGCACCGAGGGATTATCGTTTAAGGGGGCTTTGTATTCCGACTCCCTTTTTCCGCCCATTGCCCAACCCATCCATGTGATGCCCGATTATTCACTTGGATTTACATACCAAACCCCCGATACGGGCTTGCCTGTTTTTGCCGGCATGGGACGGTATCGCGACTCCCTTCGATTAAGCAACAAAGGATTTACCGGTACGGGAAACCTTGCCTACCTTACCACCACCTCACAGGCTTCAAATTTTGTTTTTTATCCCGATTCGTTGGTGGCCATGAAGGCGTACCGGCTGAAAGGGAAGGCCGATTCGGTTCAATATCACTTTCCAAAAGTGCAAGCCGATACGGTCAGGCTGGCTTTGGATGCCACCAAAAATCAGATGAGAATTCAGAGTCGGGATAGGAAAGGCATTGAGCTCTATTCAAATTCCCATTTATTGGGGATGCTTCGCCTCAGCCCCGGGCAAATGAACGGAAAAGGTCACTATTTCTTTAACCGTTCGGAAATTATTTCAAAAAACATTCACTTCCAATACCAAAATTTAGAGGCAAAACCCTCCACGTTTATTTTTAAAAGTGAGAACCTGCATGATACGGTCTTTTTTGCAGAGCACTATTTGGCCCGGATTGATTTTAAAAACCAGCGGGGATTCTTCAAACAGCTTGGCGGCAGGGCCCGTATGACTTTTCCTTTGAATGCCTACCGCTCCAATCTTGATCAGGCACAATGGATGATGGATCAAAATCAGCTGATGATGAGTAGCTCGAACCAGGATTTCCATACCGTGTTCGACACCATGAGGATCGAACATCTGATTCATTTCAACAAGGAAGGACCCGAATTTACCGCCCTCAATCCCGATCAAAAATCGTTACACTTTTATGCCGGCAAAGCATTTTACAACATGGATCAAACCACCATTGATGTAACCGGCGTCCCACTGATTAAAGTGGCCGACGGGGTAATCATCCCTGACAACCATTCGGTTAGCATCCTTCCCGGAGGCCATTTAGCACCTTTAAGAAATGCCCAATTGATAAGTGACACCCTTCAGCTTAAACACAAAATTTATCAGGCCGATTTGCAAATACAATCGAGTCAAAAGCTTCAGGGAACGGGAAAAATTGATTATGTGGACATCAATGGTACCGCTCAACCCATTGCACTGAATGACATTTTTGTACGCAACGGAAAAACCATGGCCAAAGGAGATATTTCACCCGACGACGTATTCTTTTTAAGTCCGCAGTACTTTTTTGCAGGCAAGGTCATCATGCATTCCGATCATCCTTTTTTACGTTTCCGCGGTGGATATCAGCTTAACGAAGGATGTGTTGACAACACCAACAATTGGATTTCGTTCAACCAGGAACTCGATCCCCAACACATCTCCTTTCATCTTGGTCAGTCATCTAAAACAGCCGATAGTTTATCGGCCTATATGGGATTGGCTTACAGTGCATTCGGAAATGATTTCTACCCGTTGGTATTTCAGGCCAAGAAAAAGAATGCCGACGAGATTCTGCTTTCGGCTACCGGCGAATTACGCTACGATGCCGAAGCGGAAGCCTACCAGCTGGGATCGAAGGAACGCCTTGAACAACACAACTTAAAAGATAATTTTATTCAGTTAGACAACAAGCACTGCATTTTGTCGGGTGATGGCATTTTGAACCTGAACCTGGATACCCACCTCTTCAAAACACAAACCATTGGCAAGGTAAGCCACTATATCATCCCCGATTCAACGGTTTTCGATGTTGTGCTCATGCTTCAATTTCATTTCGACGAACAGGCCCTGGAGTTGATGGCCGACAGCATGCGGTTTTTCACCGTGAAACCGGTGGATATCAGCAAAGGCCTTTATCCTATGGCCATCAGTAAGTTACTCGACAAAAAAACAGCAGGCCTGTTAATCAACTCTCTCACCCTTTACGGGCAGGCAAAAAAACTCCCCGATGCCTTGAAAAGCACACTCACCTTTACCGATTTGCATATGGTTTGGGACAAAACCAGTCATTCATTCCTATCGACCGGGCCCATTGGGATTGGATTGATTGGCAATGCCAGCATCAACAAATATGTGGACGGGGTGGTTCAAATTGAGAAAAGCCGGAGCGGAAGCCGCGTTCAATTTTTATTGCAACACAAAAAACAGTGGTATTTTTTCAGTTATGCCAAGGGCGTTTTACAAGCCATTTCGTCCGACGATTCCTTTAACAAAAGCCTTGAAAATCAGAAAGATGAAAAACGTATTTTAAATCCCAACAGCATGACCGACTATTACGAATACGTTATTTCGACCCGTCAAAAACGCATCAATTTTATCCGAAGCATGAGACGGTTAGGGCGGTTAAAATAATTTGCAATCCCCCACATTCCCAATTATTTCCTATTTTCGACACATGGAACAATTGTTATTTTTCTTTGGATTTGTCCTGGCCTATTTGTTGGGATCTATTCCAACAGCGGTGTGGGTTGGAAAAATTTTTTATCAAATCGACATCCGCACAAAGGGCTCCGGAAATGCAGGAGCTACCAATACCATAAGGGTATTGGGCATCAAGGCGGGTATTCCGGTGATTGTTGTTGATGTGCTCAAAGGATATCTGGCGGTCTATCTCATGGGACGGGTGAGTCAAAACCTTTTCAACGCCGATACACAAATTTATTTTCAGATTTTGGCAGGTTTTCTGGCCGTGCTGGGCCATGTATTTCCATTATTTGCCCAATTCAGAGGAGGAAAAGGCGTAGCCACCCTGCTGGGGATGGGCATCGCCCTTTATCCTGTGGTCGTTTGGGTTCCTGTGGGTATTTTTTTTCTCATCTTTTTATCCACCGGCTATGTATCGCTGGGGTCGCTTCTGGGCGCATTAAGTTTTCCATTGGCCGATTTGTTCCTTTTCCACGACCCCCATCCCGGCAGGCAGACACTGGCGGTGGTGGTAACCCTGTTTATTTTTTACACCCACCGGCAAAACATGGTACGGTTATGGCAAGGAAAAGAAAACCGTTTCAAGCTGTGGAAAAAGAATCACTAAAAATGTGGAAAACTTATTTGGGAAACCAACCAACAATTGATGGAATTTTTTACTTTTACTTTTTGAAAATTTTTGTTATAACGAAAATCGTATTCTCATGAAATTTATCATATCCAGTGCAAGTTTACTGCGAAGCCTACAGAAAATCAGTGGCGTGATGAGTACCAGCAACACCCTTCCCATTTTGGAAGATTTTTTGTTTGAACTCTCTGAAGACAAAACACTTAAAATTACTGCTTCCGATCTTGAGACCACCATATCCGCCAAGGTTCAGGTGGAAATGGCCGAAGACCCGGGCATGGTAGCCATCCCTGCAAAGATGTTACTTGAAATCATGAAGACCTTTCCGGATGTGCCTGTTACACTGGCCGTGAACATGGAAACCCAGGAAGTGGAAATGCTGGCAGGCGAAGGAAAATACAAATTGATTGGACATAAAAGTGATGAATTTCCTCAAATCCCTGAGTTGGAAAACACCGATGTATTGGCCCTCAATGCTTCCATTTTAGTAAATGCTTTTAACAAAACCCTTTTTGCCACCGGTAATGATGAATTACGGCCGGTAATGTCGGGCGTGTTGTGTGAGGTAAGCGAAGAACATTTAAACTTTGTCGCCACCGATGCGCACAAATTGGTTCGTTACCGCCGCAACGATGTAAAAGCAGGGAAAAGTGCCTCCTTTATTTTACCAAAGAAACCCCTCAGCCATTTAAAAAACATTATGCCCGATGATGAAGATATGGAAGTCATCATGGAATATAACCCCACCAATGCCGTCATTCGTTTTGATGACATCACCCTGGTGTGCCGCTTAATCGATGGGAAATATCCCAATTATGAAGCGGTTATCCCCACACAAAATCCATATAATTTAATGGTTAGCCGCAAAAACCTGATTAACGCTTTGCGCAGGGTTTCTATCTTTGGAAGCAAATCGACCCACCAGGTTCGCTTTAAAATCACGGGTCAGGAATTGGTACTGACAGCCGAAGACCTTGACTACTCCAGTGAGGCCAAAGAGCGACTCAGTTGTAACTACGAAGGCGAAAACATTGAAATTGGTTTTAATTCAAAATTTATGCAAGAGATGCTCAACACGCTCGATTGTGAAAACATCGACATTGAGCTTTCGGCTCCCAACCGGGCAGGGATTATTTTCCCCGACACCAACGACAATGAAGCCGAAGATATTCTGATGCTGATCATGCCGGTGATGCTGACGCAATAGCCACATAGATGTGCAGTGGTTAAGCATGTTTTATGAGCCACTGCTTCAAATCAGCAAAATGTTTCGACATGGGCAGAGAAAGTTTTTTTCTGCCCATATTTTTTTGCAAGGCCTCCGGGATGGTGATTTTTTCTCTGATTGCATCGGGATAAACATCCGGAAATTTTGCCGGATGAGCCGTTTCAAGGAAAATACCTGTTTTTCCGGTTTCCTTTTTACAGGCGTGTAATCCCAGACAAGCCACGGCCCCGTGTGGGTCGAGCAGGTAATGGGTTTCGTCGAAGTACTGTTGAATTTGTTTCAGGGTTTGCTCATCCGAAAAGGCATAACCCGCCACATCCTTCCGCATACGGGCATGCGAATGGTCATAAATTTCAAGCATACGGGCAAAATTGCTGGGGTTCCCCACATCCATGGCATTCGAAAGAGTGGGGATCGAAGGCCGGGGTTCAAATTTTCCTGTATGGATGTATTGCGGAACCACATCATTGCGGTTAGAAGCCGCCACAAAACGCTCCACAGGCAATCCCGATTGCCGGGCCAGAAGTCCGGCAGTCAAGTTGCCGTAATTCCCGGAAGGCACTGAAAAAATCACTGACTCCACAGGAGGCTCCAGCTGCGCATAAGCATAAAAATAATAGATTGCCTGAGGCAACAAACGGGCAATATTGATGGAATTTGCCGAACTCAATGTCAAAAGTTTCTTCAGTGATTTATCCACAAAAGCCTCTTTCACCAACCGTTGACAATCGTCAAAAGTCCCCTCCACTTCAAGGGCCGTCACATTCTGCCCCAGGGTAGCAAACTGTTTTTCCTGAATTTCACTCACCTTGCCTTTGGGATAAAGAATCACCACATCGATGTTTTTGATGCCCAGAAAACCATGGGCCACTGCTCCGCCGGTATCGCCCGAAGTAGCCACCAGAATGGTGGTTTTTTGGTTTTCAGAAAAATGTGACATAAAACGCGCCATGGTGCGTGCCCCCACATCTTTAAAAGCAAGTGTGGGCCCGTGAAACAGCTCCAATGCGAACTCATTTTCCCGGGTTTTAACCAAGGGTATCTCGAAGTTCAAGGCATCTGCCAACAGGTCATACAAATCCGAATCGGACACCTGGTCGCCCACATAGGGTTTGAGAAAAAGATGCGCCATCTCCACCCTTCCCATTCCATGTAGCGATTGAATGAAAGATTTGGGCAAAGCGGGAATGGTTTCGGGGAAGTACAATCCCCCATCCCCGGCAATACCATTTAAAACGGCTTCACGAAAACCGACTTCTTTTACTTTTCGTTGGGAACTATAAAATTTCATGCGTTTATTGTATTAAACTTGTTTAAAGTCAAATTATTTTTAGCATTTTTCTTTGGTTCACTCACTTTTCACTTTAAACTTTAAACTTTAAACTTTAAACTTTAACTTTTTAACTTTAACCTTTAACTTTTAACTTTAACCTTTAACCTTTTCACTTTTTTATTGCAGGTTTTCATGCTATTATTCTTGATCTATGGTGTAAACTCCTTCGGGGTTAATGTCGGAAACATACAGTTCAAAATCGATTCCCGTTTCCATGAATGCCTTACGCATGGCTTGCGCCACAGCTTCAGCACGGTCACGGCCTTTCGACAAAGCGTACACCGAGGGCCCCGACCCTGAAATTCCACTCCCCAAGGCACCGGCCTTCAGGGCCGCTGTTTTCATTTCATAAAAATGGGGAATCAAGCCGGCGCGAACAGGTTCCACCACCACATCGGTGAGTGAACGGCCCATTAACGCATAATCGTTCATGAACAGTCCGCTGATTAATCCTGCCACGTTACCCCACTGTACTACAGCATCTTTTAACGGGACTGAAGGTTGAAGCATTTCACGAGCCTCCCGGGTACGCACTTCAATCAGCGGATGCAGCAGACTAACATACAGCGCATCAGGAGCCGGAATGGGTACGATATCCAAAGGTTTTAAACTGCGAACAAGGGTAAATCCGCCAAATATGGCCGGAGCCACATTGTCGGCATGGGCCTCCCCCGACGCCAAACCTTCTCCCACCATGGCAAACTGCACCAACTCTTTCTTCCCACATGGGTTTCCCAGCAACTGATTGATTCCATACGCTGCACCGGCAGCGCTGGCACCGCTTGAGCCAATACCACTCCCCGGTTTGATTCCTTTTTTTATGCTGATCCGGATACCAAAGGCCGGTTTGAATTGCTCGACCATGGCCAAAGCCACGACTCCTGCCACATTTTTCCTGGGATCAACCGGAAGCGAATCATCATTCACATTGACCAACTCAATCCCTTTGGCAGGCAATTTTTCAAAAGTCATTTCATCACCCACCGCCCGCAAGGCAAATCCCAGCACATCAAACGCACAGGAGACATTGGAGACCGTAGCCGGAGAAAATATTTTAATTTTATTCATCGTTCAATTTTTATTTTAAACATGCATATGTTCATCCACCGTATCAATTGCTATGGCTACTGATGTGCCAGCGAAATAATGTCGGCAAAAACTCCCGAGGCCGTCACCGATGCCCCTGCCCCGGCGCCTTTGATCACCAATGGTTGTTCTTGATACCTTCGTGAATAAATCAGAACAATGTTATCTTTCCCATCCAATTGGTAATAGGCTTGCGATGCATCCACCTGACGCAAGCCCACCCGGGCTTTTCCATGATTGAGTTCGGCGACATAGCGCAATTTGGTCTTTTTCGCGGCTGCCTGCTGCCTCAACGCCTCGAAATAGTCATCAAATTGAGGCAATGCAAGCTTAAATTCGCTGACCGACGAAACGCTCATCAATTCCGGGGGCATAAAAGCCACATTCTCTACCTGATTCATTTCCATGGACAAACCACTTACCCTGGACAAAATTAAGATTTTACGCTTCACATCCTCACCACTCAGGTCGATACGCGGATCGGGTTCGGTAAATCCTTCATCCATGGCTTGAAAGACCACTTCGGCAAAGGACTTTCCCTCCACAAAGTGGTTAAAAATAAAATTCAAACTTCCTGATAAAACAGCCTGGATACGGAAGATTTCATCCCCGCTTTTCACCATATCTTCAATGGTTTTTATCACAGGGAGGCCCGCGCCCACGTTGGTTTCATAGAGAAATTTGACATTTTTTTCTTTGGCCGTTTCAAGCAATTTATCATAATTGGCTTGTGAGGAGGAAGCGGCAATTTTATTGGAAGCCACCACCGAAATACTTTTTTCAAGGAACGCGTGGTAAAGGCCGGCCACTGACTCACTGGCCGTATTGTCGACGAAAACAGAATTTCGCAGATTTAAATGCTTCATTTTATTGAGAAACTGTTTGTGATTCATTGGCTCGCCGCTTTGCTCGAGCCGCTGTTGCCAATCATGTATGGGCCCCTCCTCATCTTCTCTAAAAAGCATTTTACGGCTATTGGCCAAAGCCACAATTTTCAGCTCCAGGCCATGATGATTTTTCAAAGCGTCGAACTGGTCATTGATTTGACTGATCAGGGTTCCCCCCACGTTTCCCACGCCCATAAGAAAGAGGTGAATTTTTTTGTGTTTCGAAAGAAAAAAGGTTTCATGAAGTGTATTCAGGCTTTTTGAGACATCGTTTTGAGAAACCACGATGGAGATATTTCTTTCGGTGGAACCCTGGGCGATGGCGCGGATATTGACACCATTTTTTCCAAGTGCATCGAAAGCTCTTCCACTTAGGCCCACCGAAGATTTCATCCGGTCGCCAATCAATGCGACAATGGAAAGTCCTTTTTCGATGAGCAAGGGATTGATTTTTGACAAAGCCATTTCATTTTCAAAAGCTTTATTGATGGCCTGTTTAGCTTTTTCCACCTGGTCATCGAGAATGGCCAGGGTAATGGAATGTTCAGAAGAGGCTTGTGTAATAAAAATCACATTCACCCCTTGAAGCGACAGGGCTGAGAACAACCGGGCGGCCACACCACTTACGCCCACCATTCCGCCCCCTGAAAGCGTAATGAGTGCAATCTGGTCAATATGAGACAATCCTTTTACAGAGGGACCATCCGATCCTCCCTCTTTACAAATCAGCGTGCCCCGTGCGGAAGGTTTTAAAGTATTTTTTATCCACAACGGAATGGCTGCTTTCATCACCGGCTGTATGGTGGGCGGATAGACCACCCTGGCACCAAAGTGCGACAGTTCCATAATTTCCTCGTACGAGAGCTTTTCAAGCGGGATGGCCTGTTTCACCCGTTTGGGATCCGCCGTCAGCACGCCATCGACATCGGTCCAAATTTCCAATGAATCGGCATTCAAGGCAGCTGCCAGCAAGGCTGCGGTATAATCAGAGCCTCCCCGTCCAAGGGTGGTCCATTTCCCTGACGACGCAGAAGCAGCAATAAAGCCCGGCACAAAAGCGTGGCCATCCATCCCGGCCAATGCCTCCTGTATGCGGGCATACGTAAGTTTCATTTGAACCTGCGCATTTCCGAAATTTTCATCAGTTAAAAGCAACGAACGGGCATCCATTGCCTTGATTTTCACACCACGGACATTCAGCAAGGCCGTCATGATAAGTCCTGACAAACGCTCGCCAAAGCCCAGTAATGCATCCCTGGCAGAAGGAAAAACCGACTTTAACAGATAAATTCCATGGCAAATATCACCCAACTCACTCATTAGGCCATTGATTTCTTCCTTCACTTTCGCCTGATTCGGTTTCGGAAACAAATTTTCCACCAGCCCGTTATGAAAGGCTTGTATTTCTTCGAGCACTTGTTCATACGTGCGATTGCCACAGCCGGCCAGTTCGCCGCACTGTTCCAACCGGTTTGTGGTCTTATCAAAGGCCGACGTCACCACCACCAAACGACCTGAAAGACTTTCCTTTTTAATGATCCGGATGACTTGTTCAATACGCGCCGCATTGGCTACCGAACTCCCTCCAAATTTTAGTATTTTCATGAGTTGATTTGTTTTTTTCATTTTTAATGAATCGCTATCGAAATTTTTTTTCGGGTTAACCACCGAATGGCCAAACTGCCTTAAACAATGAAAAGCGTATTGGGAAACTGAGCCTGTTGATATGAATGCATCCTGCACAGAAAGCAACCTTGCGTTTTCCTCAATGCTTTATAAAATAATCGGATTCCCTTTCGGGATAATATGACAACTTATACCCCCAAGGGGGTAGTGGTAAAGGTGGTAGATAGGCCCACAAAGATTTGGCCCTGCCCGGAAGCGGGAATAATATCAAACCTTATGTTCACCTTCTGTTTCAAATTGTGTTGAATTGTGGGGGTAAAAGTAGAAAAAAATCAATCCCAACCAAAAAAAAGCAACATTTTTTGGAAACAAAAAAAGGAGGCCCCGCATCTCCTTTACAACAAACTTATTTTCTATGAGTTACGCTTAATGCTGTATGCACACCGGGCCACAACCACCGGTTCTTTTTGATGTTTTTGAAAGAGTTTTACATCTGCCAGGATAA